>DASZJS010000382.1:0-5054 GCA_035947935.1 Gemmata sp.
TGTCCCGTGAGCACATCCAGCGCTGAATAATAACCGGGTCCCGATGGCAAAACGGGAGAATTGCCCAATGGCGGAATGGGACGATAGGGCAGATTGTCGATCCATTTCCGCGGCGTTTCGGCGGGATCGCTGCCTACTACCGGAGGCCCGGGTTGAGCCTGCATCCCGGGCGGTGTCTGCATTCCGGGTTGTATCTCCGTCCCCGGTTCCTGTGCCCGCACAGTGCCGCCCAAGGCAACACCCAGGAGAGCAATCAGTGCTGTCCGAATTAACCAACGGGCACAATCCATGATTCGCTTTCCCAAGTCCTGCGAGAGCGGTCAGGTGGTGATCGGCAAATAACAGTCTGCAAATTGTGCATTTAAGAACGATCTGTACGAAACGGTACCAGCGTCAAAAGCCAACGACACTGATGAAGGTTATAACCCATACTTTTTGTGTGCGAACCCTTCATTTTCGAGTGAAATGATTCACGCTCCCGCCACTTTAGTTTTTATCGCCGTCGTTGTTTGATTTTGGGTGCAGGTGAGAGAAAAAGGTGGGACGTAAAGCCTCGACCCACCATTCTTCTAAGCAAAATGAATTGCAGCAAAAAAAGGAGACATGCGAAGTGAATCACGGATGCATCAGATAGCTGAACCCCATCCCAATCGCGGCACCATACATCGCCGCAATCAAAATCCACAACTGGACATTCTTTCGATGACGCATCTTGATCGCATCGACTCGTAGTTCGAGTTCAGTCAGTCGAACGCGAAGTTCCGCAATTTCGGCTGCACGATCCCGAGCTGATGCGGCCAACTGGTCGATCTGCGCCTGGAGCCGGACCATCTCCATCCGAAGCTCCCGCATGATCGGGTCGGCATCGTTGTGTTCATCGAACGCGAATTCGTCGTCTTCGTTGGGATTCATGGCAAGCTCTTGTGTCGTCCAGGGCGATTGAAAATCAGCCCCCGATGGTGTGCATGGTGCGATCTGGCTTCACGAATTTTGCCGAATTGATCTCGTGTCCCTCCCACTTGGCCCAGACGTTTCCGCGGATGATTGTCCCGATTGCGGTATCGTCGGGGGAATCCGAGCGGAGGAGTGACTTGACATCGACCTCATCGAGAGCGAAGAGACAGTTCCTGAGTTTGCCATCGGCTGTGAGTCGGAGTCGATTGCAGTGATTGCAGAACGGACGCGACACGGAAGCGATGATCCCCATGCGGCTGCCGTCTTTGTAGGCAAAATCCGCAGCCGGAGCGGTAGGATCCGAGTTTGTTGGGTTCAGTTCGCCAATCTCACGAGCGATCAGGTCCAGGATTTCGTGGGCGAAAAAGACCTTCTCGCGCTCCCAGGAATCTGCCCCGATCGGCATGTATTCGATGAACCGCATCTCGAAGCCATTTTCGAGACAATAGCGGGCCAAAGGCACCACATCGTGTTCCGCGAAGCCGCGGATTGCCACTGCGTTTACTTTGATTGGATGAAAGCCGACCCGCTTGGCGGCAGCGAGACCTGCCAGCACCTTTTCCACTCCATCCCTGCGCGTCAGTTGTCGAAATCGCGTGGGATCGAGTGTGTCGAGCGACACGTTCAGCCGTCTGAGTCCCGCATCGTAGAGGGCTGTGGCTTGTTCCGCCAGCAGTATCCCGTTGGTTGTCGTTCCGACATCGCGGATTCCGGGCAACGCAACAAGCATGCGAACGAGCTTGTGCAAATCTTTACGAAGGAGGGGTTCGCCGCCGGTGAGCCGGACCTTGTCCACACCAAGCCCCGCAGCGATTCGAACAAAATGGGTGATTTCCTCGAACGAGAGCAGTTCCGAGCGGTCAAGGAATGCCACCTCCTCCGGCATGCAGTAGGTACAGCGGAGGTTACACCGATCAGTAACGGAGACGCGCAGGTTGTTGTGGCGGCGGCCAAAGGTGTCGATGAGGTGCGTGGAATTGGGAACGCGGGATGGGAAATGAGATTCCCGCTCTCGCTCGCCAGCCAGCTTTAGAGGAACTCGCGCGCTCACAAACCTGCCTCGGTCGCTCGGGTGGTGTGTTTTGTAGGGTGGGTCGAGGCTTTGCGAGGCCCACCATTGTTTCTAACCGTTCCACAGCTTGATTGCTGGTTCATTCTGGTCGTTATGATCGAAGCTCAAAATACTGAGGCTCGCCGTGCCAAGAAGCAAGCTCTCCGCAAGAGTGACTGGCTGGTGTATCCATCTGCTTGCCAGCACCCGCAGAATATGACCATGAGCGAAGCAAATTACGTTCCCATTGAGTTCCTTGAGTCGCTTGCTGAGGCGGTCGGCACGAGCGGCAATGTCATCGGGCGATTCTCCGCCCGGGCAGCCATCGCGAAAGAGGTTCCACTTCGGGGCAAGGCTTCTGATCTCGGAACTGGTATGCCCTTCATACTGTCCGTAGTTCCATTCAATCAGGTCGGGCACGATCTCGGGGGTGAAACCGGCAAGTTCTGCTGTGCGGCGAGCCCGTGTCAGAGGACTCGCGAACACTTGGGTGAAGGTGAACCCCTTGAGACGTTCACCAACCTTACGTCCATCGGCCTCGCCCTGAGTGGTCAGCGGTAAGTCGGTGTGGCCGGTATGGCGTCCCGACTTCGACCACTCCGTTTCGCCGTGTCGGACAAGGTAGATTGTGGGGATCGCGCTCATTCTTGATCTCCACCAGATTCTTGGTTTGGTACTTGGAATGCCACGGTTGGGGTTGGAGATTGGTGAATCCAATCTCCCGTTCCATCCGGGGCGTTTTCTTTTTTCCAGATGGGAACGAGTTGCTTGAGGGTGTCGATGGCAAACCGGCAGGCCTCGAAAGCCTCAGCGCGGTGTGGGCAACTCACCGCAACGGCAACGCTCACCTCACCAACAGCCAATCGGCCGAGTCGGTGAACCATTGCCACCTCTCCAACGGGCCATTTCGCGCGAATCTCGACTTCGATCTCGGCCAGTTTCTTCTCGGCCATCGGTGCGTAGGCTTCGTAGTCGAGAAAGACAGTGACTTGCTCGCCGGTGAGGTCGCGCACGGTTCCGAGGAACAGTGCGATTGCTCCGCAATGCGGCGTTCGCACGGATTCGGTGAGTGCGTGGTAATCGATGGGCTCGCGTATCAATCGGACCATGAATTCAGTTTAGCGGATTGCGGGCGGTGATGCGATGAGTGGTCCGTGGGCGGGCGTTCTGCCCACGCGTGGGCAGTTCGGTCGCGTTGAGTTGAAGGGTCAGGAGTGTTTGTCAGCGTTGTCTGCGGTGTCAGAATTCAGACAAGATTCTGACGATGCGTTTTGGCACTTTAACAAGGCGTTTTCCATCCCAATCACAGATTCAAACACCAGTCGCGGTCACAAATCGTCATGTGTCATAAGCCCCTTAACACATGCCCAAGCCCAAGAATAATCACCACAAGCATAAATAAACTTATGATTTTTGTTGGCTGACAGAATCCTTTGCCTTTCCTTGTTCTGGCCCCCACGGTGACATCATCCGAATAAGGTGGCGAGCAGGAAATGCTCCACCCAGTCTTCGGACGCTCTGCCTCCCTGGGCAATCAAACCCAATCACCGCAGAGCGGTGGAAGAGACGTTCCCACGCGGAGCATGGGAACGAGGACAATGAGAAACAACTCACGCGGCCGCCAACCAGCCCAGTGTCCGCGTGCAGCAACGGGTTCGGTCTCTGCCGTTCGGGCCTCTACCATAGGAGAGTCCAGAAGGCTCAAGCTGAGGCTACGCTTCTGTCCTGACAAGCACAACCAAGTGTGGTCCAAATTGAGGTTCATTTCATCTGTTAGCTATCGCGAGGTAAGTATTTTCAACGCCTCATCCTTGGATTTGACGGGAAGTTGCTCTGCTTGATAGTCCGGCGTTAGAACAAAACAGTGCCCCCTTGCCAGGTCGAATGTATTGTCGCCCAACACAAACGTGTTCGCCGTACCGGCGAGATCTGGAATTCGATATGAAATCAGGGTGCCGTCATTGTCCTCAACACAGAAGTCGCCGTCCAAGGCCTGATGTCCCAATTCATTATTGAGATGCGCCCCACTGTCCTCAATATCCCCGTCATAGGTATCTTTGTGGACGAATACGAGGAGCTCGTATCCGAGTTCCTTACCAATGCAGAAGATCTTGAAATCAGAAATATCCACAAATTGTTCCAAAAGAGGACGTATTGGCGACCTAACGACCAAGCTCAACGGACCCGCACCGCTGAGAAACCGGTGCTAGCACATCCAGCTTTCGGTAGTCGTCGATGCGTAAAACCTTCAATCCTCGAAGATGACTTTATCGTATCAGCCAGCTCTCCGTTTACTATTAGTTATGCCGAGCATACCCACCTTGAAATGGCTATGGTTCCTGGGAACATCACATCCGATGCGGCATAATCCGGAAGCGGCATTATGCGTCTTATGCCGATAGCGGCATAAGACCCACTCGACCGAACCAGTTTTCATCTCGCACTTTTTAGATGGCTGCTCAATGCGAAGACAAAAGAGGAAATCGGAGAAGGTGTGTTCGTGAGGTAAGGCGACTACACATACCACCTGAACACAGATCTCCGCTCTCCACTTGTCCCCTTTTATCCTCCGCTCACGGGTGGAATCACAGCCAGTTCATCGGTTGGGGCGATGATGTCCGTATCCACGGCGTAGTCCCGATTTCTGGCAATGGCCGAGCGCGAAAGCAGACCTGCAATCTGTGGGAACATTGTGGAGAGTGTGTGTTTGGCATCGGCAATCGTCGCACGATCTGGCAATTCCAGCTCGACCTCAGCGGCTCCGGTCAACTCCCGGGCCGCGGCAAAGAGCTTCACGATGATGGTCATGGTCAATCGCTCACGAGATCGCCAAGAACAAGTTGGTTTTCAGCCTGAAGGGCTGGAACAACATAGCCCAGGGCAACGCCCTGGGTCTCATGACAGTTTGATAATCCAGCCTGAAGGGCTGGGACAAAATGGCTTCCGAAATCGCAAGCAGTCGCACCCCTTCAGGGTGCAATAGTTGTTTGATCGTATTCCCCAGGGCGTTGCCCTGGGCTATGTTGTCCCAGCCCTTCAGGCTGAAAAC
>DASZJS010000383.1:0-2368 GCA_035947935.1 Gemmata sp.
AGTCATCATCTTCGATACCACCCTGCGCGATGGTGAACAAAGCCCGGGATGTAGCATGAACCTCGGCGAGAAGCTCGAAATGGCCCGGGCACTCGCGGCGCTTGGGGTCGATGTCATCGAGGCCGGGTTCCCCATCGCTTCGCCCGGCGATTTCGAGTCCGTTCAAGCGATTGCCCGCGAAGTCCCTGGGCCGATCATTTGCGGTCTGGCCCGCTGTAACCCAGCCGATATCGACCGGGCGGGCGATGCGGTTAAAGATGCTGCCCGACCGCGTATCCACGTCTTCCTCGCAACCAGTGCGATCCACCGGGAGTTCAAGCTCCGAATGTCGGCGGACGAAGTCGCCAAGCGAGCGGTCGAGGGAGTGAAGCGAGCCCGAGAGCGGTGCGCAGATATTGAGTTTTCCCCGGAGGATGCCGCACGGACGGAACTCGACTTCCTCGCAGAAGTGGTCGAGAAAGCAATCGAAGCTGGGGCCACCACATTGAACATCCCGGACACCGTCGGCTATGCGGTGCCCAGTCACTACGCATCGATCATCCGGCATCTCAAGCAACACGTCCGGGGGATCGAACGCTGCGTGCTGTCGGTCCACTGCCACGACGATCTTGGCTTGGCTGTCGCAAATAGCCTGGCTGCGCTCGGTGAGGGTGCGCGACAGGTTGAATGCACGGTCAACGGGATCGGCGAACGAGCGGGGAACACTTCGCTCGAAGAAGTCGTCATGGCACTGACCACGCGCCGGGATTTTTATGGGCTGACAACCGGGATCAATACCCGCCAGCTCTATCCTGTCAGCCGGAAACTCGCTCTGATTACCGGCATGCAGGTGCAGCGCAACAAGGCCATCGTTGGGCAGAATGCCTTCGCGCACGAGGCCGGCATCCACCAGGATGGAATGCTCAAGGAGCGCAGTACCTACGAAATCATGAAACCTGAAGATGTGGGCATCCCACGGACGGAACTCGTTCTCGGCAAGCACAGCGGCAGACATGCCCTCAAGCAGCGAATCGCCGATCTCGGTTACCACCTCACCGATGAGCAATTGAATCGGCTGTTCGAGGAGTTCAAGCGACTGGCCGACCGAAAGAAGGAAATTTACGATGCCGATATCGAGGCTCTCGCGGAGAACCTGCTTCAGGCGGGAACGGGAAATCTGTGGACTCTGATCGGATTCACCAGCACGGCTGGAACGGGTTCGCAGACCTCGGCTGCGGTCACACTCAAACACAAGGACGGGACGATTCGCCGCGATGCTGCTGTGGGGAATGGGCCGATCGATGCCTTGTTCAAGGCCATCAATCGGATTGCGGGAGTCGAGGTGAAGGTGGTCGATTACCGGGTTCGGGCCGTGACGCAGGAAATCGATGCTCTGGGCGAGGCGAACGTCGAGGTCGAGCATGGTGGCAAGCGTTCGCGAGCGCGAGCGGTGAGCGTGGATGTCGTCGAGGCCAGCGCGTTGGCCTATCTAGAAGTGGTGAACCGGGTCGCTTCCCGACAGGTCCGCGATCGTCTCAATCCGACCGATAACGTCCCCACCGAGACCGTACCGACGGCGTGACTGGCACCACATCATTCACGGAGCGAACTGATGCCAAACTTTGAAACGATGGAGGATCTTCTGACAAACCTGGGCGGCATCGCTCCAGGGCGGGTGCGGCTTGATCCTGCGCCTGGCACAGCAACTGTTGCCGATGTTCTCCGTTTGTACGAGAAACATAAGCGTCTGTTTGAACTCGTGGATGGCACGTTGGTGGAGAAAGCAATGGGAGTGAAGGAATCGTTCATTGCCGCAACTCTGATCCAGTTGCTGACCAACTTCTCAGATGCGCATGGCCGCCTCGGGATGACGCTCGGTGAGGCTGGAACCCTCAAGCTTTTCAAGGGATTGGTCCGTATCCCGGATGTCTCATTCACCCGGTGGGAACGGCTTCCGGGTGGTAAGGTACCAAACGATCCCATTCCGGACTTGGTCCCGGATCTCGCTGTTGAAGTGTTGAGCAAGGCAAACACCCGGCGGGAGATGGAGCGGAAGCTGAAAGAATACTTCCTCTCGGGCGTGAAGCTCGTGTGGTTTGTGGAACCGGTTGCCCGTATTGTGCGTGCGTTCACTTCGCCGGATGATGTAATTGAGTTGGGGATCAACGATATCTTGGAAGGCGGAGATGTTCTGCCAGGCTTCGCGGTTCCTGTTTCTCGTCTGTTTGTCGATCTTAGCGACACTCCAAGCCCGCAACCCAAGATAAAAGACAAAAAGCCGCGGCGATGATGTGAGTAACCCTGCTGCCATGAATCCTCCGCCCACCCATCTGCGCTGGATGTCCACCGTCCTGCTCTTGGCCGGTGTGTACAACATCGCGTGGGGAAC
>DASZJS010000384.1:0-3282 GCA_035947935.1 Gemmata sp.
CCCCTCTCCCCCAGGGAGAGGGGTTGGGGGTGAGGGCCATCATGAGTTCTCAACGAACATTAGCCATGTCGGACACAATAGTGAGCACAAGCTCCGGGAACAAATGCCACTGAACTCTATTTCCTTTTCCTTGCCTTTTGCGTTTTCGGCGGTGAATCCTATTTTTTCTTCCGCTTCTTCTTCAACTGCGTTGTGACACCGATCTTTGGGCACAAGCTAGCCAGGCCACAGGTTTCACAGCGCGGTTTGCGGGCAAAGCACACATTGCGCCCGTGCAGAATCAGTCCATGACTGAATGTGGTCCACTCGTGTTGAGGGATGATCTCCATTAAAGCAAACTCGACCTTCACCGGGTCGCTCTGTCGCGTCAAACCCAGCCTGCGAGAAAGCCTGCCGACGTGCGTATCCACTGTGATTCCCGGTGTCTGGAATGCATTACCGAGGATTACATTCGCGGTCTTGCGGCCGACGCCGGGGAGTGTGATGAGGTCTTCGAGTTTGCCGGGGACTTCGCCGCCGTATCGTTCCACAATGGCTTGGCAGCATCCGCGGATGTTCTTGGCCTTGTTGCGGAAGAAACCCGTGGACTTGATGAGTTGCTCAAGTTCCTTGAGGTCGCTGGTCGCATAATCGTCGGCAGTTTTGTAGCGGGCAAAGAGGGCGGGGGTAACCTTGTTCACCCGGACATCGGTACATTGAGCCGAGAGGATGGTAGCGACCAGAAGCTGGAGAGGATTCTCGAAAGTCAACGCACAAGCAGCGTCGGGATAGAGGAACTTGAGGGTGCCGTTGATTAAACCGGCACGCTCGCGAGCCGGGAGTAGCTTTGGTGCTGGGGTGGTGTCCATACCGATATCGCGGGTGGTTCAGTGATGGGGCGAAGATACTGTTTGTTCTGCATTACAAATATACTCATTTTGCGTCGAGTGATTTCTGAGGAGTTACCATGTCCCGTGAGATCGTACACGTTGGCAGGAAGATCCGGGTTGCCGTGGATACCACAACGACGGCCGATGGTCAAACGATTCGTCGAGATGTGATTATGCACCCCGGAGCAGTTGTGATTCTGCCAATTCTCGATGCGGATCACGTCGTGCTGCTTCGCAATCATCGTTTCGCGATCGGGGAAACTCTCTGGGAGGTTCCAGCGGGAACGGTCGAACCGGGCGAGCCGCTTCAAGTTTGTGCGGAGCGGGAACTGGCCGAGGAAACGGGCTACGTGGCGGCCAAATGGCGAAGCCTGGGCTTCCTCTACGCTTCGCCTGGAGTGTTGGATGAGAAGCTACATCTGTTCATTGCGGAAACATTGACCCCCGGCGAGGCCAAGCCCGAGCCCGATGAGCAATTGCATCCCGTGACGGTGCGGTTCGATGAAGCGATCCGGATGTGTCTGGCAGGCGAGATCAAGGATGCGAAGACGATCACCTCGCTTCTCCTGTGGGAAAAGCTCCGAGGCGACCCGCCAGCATAAATGGTGGGGCTCGCAAAGCCTCGACCCACCCTACAAAACCAGGCCAGTCACTTGTAGGGTGGGTCGAGGCTTTGCGAGCCCCACCATTTATGCTCAATGCGAGACCTTGTCCGCGGCTGGCATAACAGCGTGGAAGTCGCGATCGATTCGCTCCATGTAGTTCGTCAGCAGTTCTTCCACACGAGCCGGGCTATCCGCGGCGACCACGAGCCCGATGTGATGCTTCAGATTCAACCGGTAGACGATTTCCGGATCGTTGAACTCGCCGGTGTCCGGATCTTCCTGACGGGCCAATGAAACGATAGCGCCACCGTAGCGCTGCTTCAGCGTCGGTAGGCGGTATTCACTCGTTCCGCGGCAGCATTCCAGCCTGGCCCACTCACCCCACAGGTTCACACCCGCGGCGTGTTCGACCATTTCGGCTGTGTTCGCGCCGCCAACTCGCGCGCTGGTCTCGATGAAGTAGAAATGACCATCGGCGTGGGCCTTCATGAACTCGGTGTGCGAAGCGCCCCACCCCAGCCCAAACCCTTCCACGACCGCGGCGTTGATTCGCCGCAATTCGGCAACCTCCGGACGATCTCGGGCCAGGGTGCGCGTCGCATAAATCCCACCGCCCTGATACACATCGAGCAACGGTCGCCAGTAGGCATTGACCTCGGCAAACACCACGGAGTTGTTGGCCGTCAGTGAATCGACGTGGAACAAATCGCCAGGGACCATTTGCTCGATGAGGTGGAACGATTGCTCATCGCCGAGTTCATCGATTCGCCGCCAGACATCGTCGGCGTTTTGGATCTTGCGAATACCCGCTGCGGATGCTTCCGACCGCGGTTTCATCAGCCACGGTCCCGGAACGCGCGCCAGGAATGCGCGGACTGCATCGTGATTGAAGATCGGGCAGAAATCCGGGATGCGGATATTGAGTTCGCGGGCTCGTGCCCGCATGGCGAGCTTGTCGCGGAAGAATCGGGCTGTCGATTCACCGAGGCCTGTGTGGGTCATCCGGAAGTGTTCGCGGAGGAATGCGCCAACTTCAACATCGAAGTCATCAAGGGCAACAATCCGGTCGATCTTGCGGGTTCGGAGCAGGAAAGCGACGACGTTCACGAGGTTTCGACGGTCGTGGAAGTTGTTGACCGCGAATACATCGTCGCAGACATGCCGTGCCCACGCTTCGCCGAGTGCGGATTCGACTGTGAGCAGGTAGACGGTGGCACCCTCGGCCTTACACCGTTCCAGAAACCGATTGCCCTTGAAGTAACTGGCGATGCAGAGGAACGTCATGTTCGATGGGGAATGTGGGTTTGGTTTCCAGGGGTTACGCTCGCCTTCGGCTCGCTCCACCCCTGGCTACTATCATGCGCCCTTCCAGGGCTTCAGCAAGGGGTCGCATTGCGACCCTCAAAAGCCCCGGGAGGGGCGACTGATGGTAGAGTAACTGCAAACCGTGGACCGGAATAGCTTATTGCGCGGGTCTCAATTCACAACTTCTCAAGAGATGTCCTATTGTGATGCGTCGCAGGCGATTGTGAACACCAGCGACACCGCTGCCCCAACCACGATGCTGCCTGGGGCAAGGGCGCGTTCAGATCCCGTGTCGTCGGACGTTGTCTCTCTCGACGTATGTCCCTCACCCGAGCCGCGAAGAACCTCCGGGCTGATATCCTCAATGCCAATCACGGCACCGAGCGTCACCCCGGCCGCACGGCAGTAGTTCTCCGCCTTCTCACGGCCAGCAGCCACCGCCCGACGGCGGGCCTCGGCACGGTACTCCTTGAGCTTGGTCGTCCGGAACTCCACCGCGTCGA
>DASZJS010000385.1:0-4140 GCA_035947935.1 Gemmata sp.
GCAGTGTATACCCCTCCCATATGGTTCCAGCCGTTCCGGGTTTTGTCAGATCGCCGTAAGCGAGTTGAATCAGTCGCACAGCCTGAAGTTTCAGTGTCGGTCGCGACACGGGGTTCTTGAGAACTTGCATCGCGACTTGCATTGCCCAGTCCGGATCGTTGTCGACCTGCGTAAACGCCAGCATCACGTTCGCTTGTGATCCCTTCACCTCAGCCATCGGGATGGTAAGCCCGCGCATAGCTCCTGCAGTTGCGATTCGAGTCAGTTTCTCTGGGAAGGAAAGATTCGGTCTGACGGCGTCAAAGAGAGGTTGCCCCCACGGCATCAGTTCACGATATCGCAGGATCAGTTCGAGTGCCCGCCGTCTGGCTCGCTGTTCGGCGGGGCTGCCAAGGGCGGTAATTTGCCCATTCCACTTACAGTCTGCGAGCCACTGCTTACCGGCCTCGACACTCCAGTCGAGCGATCGCTTGGCGATTGGCAGCGGCTTCCCGGGCGGGTTCGTGGCATGTGAGATACGATAAACGCCGCCGCGAGTGCCCCGCCCGCCGATGCTCACGAAGAGTTCGCCCGTCTGCGGGTGGATGGCCAACCCCGTGGGCGCGAATCCGCTTGTTCCAACAGCCTCCGCGAACACTTCCGGCTTACCGGTGTACGTTGAACCCTCCTCTCGCAGTGGAACGAAGTCGATCCGGCCGAATGTCCAATCCGCGAGGAAGAACCCACCGCGATATTGCTCGGGGAAGTGAGTGTGCCGATAGCACGCCACACCCGTTGGCGAGCCGCGGCCGAGATAACACACTGGCGGGACGCAATCGATGAAATATGGTGGTTTCCGCCAGAATTTACCGAGTTGCGGCGAACGCCAACCGTAATTCCCACCCGGCACCATGTGGTAAAACCGGCATGACTCGTACCAGGGCAATCCGACGCAGCGTTCATTGTCTGAATCTGAACAGAATGGTTCACCATCGAGATTGAAGTCGAACGAATAGGGATTCCGAAATCCATCCACCACGACCTCTATCTCTTTCCCATCGGGAGAGATGCGGAGCAACGCTCCTGCAACTGGCTCCTTCACGGGCGACCGCTGGCTGACGATGGTTTCCTTGCTCACGCCAGCCGAGTTTCCACATAACAGATAGAGCCAGCCATCTGGCCCTCGTCGAATCATGTGCGCATCGTGTTCTCCGCTGGTCTTGAGTTTTACCAGAGTTTCTGGCGGTTGTTTGAGTTTGTCCTTGCCGTTGTAACCGCGGTAGCGTTGGAGACCCCCCTCCGACACGACATAGAGCGAATCGCCTTCCGCAAGCAAACCCATCGGGCCATCTTTCAGACCATCGATGAGATCGATTGCTCGATCTGCGATCCCATCGCCGTTGTCATCCACCAGAACTCGAACGTAGCCACGGCCGGCCACAAGCACGCGGCCCGCATCGTCGATCGTCATTGTGTAGATGTCGGGTGCAAGCGGGTTATCAGCATACATGCTGATGGAGAACCCAGGAGGAACTTTGACCTCCGGTGAGGCGGCAGGGACTGAGGCGAGCAACAGCAGGAGAGGGGACATCGGCAGGCTCCGCGTGTAAAGCTGAGAATACCCGGAGAGAAATAGTGCGGCTAGAAGCTATTCGGAACACGTTTCGGAAACCCTTTTTGGGCAAATGTGTTTAGGCGAAAGTGTTGACGCAAGGCACCGTGGTGCCGGTGGGTAGCACCTGCAATTTCGGAAAGTGACATTGCGCTTTCGATTCAAATAGTTTACCACTTATGTAAGAGGAACCTGACCATGAAGAAACGGCTGATGGAACACGATGGCGTGACCCGTTGTGTGGTTGAGACTCGGATCGCCGGAAAATGCTCCGGGTAGTTGTACTCAGCGATGGGTGCGGTAACCTGTTCTCATCTGCCAAGTGGCGGAATAGGTTCCATAGAAGGTTCTGCTCGCGGAAACGGATCGTGATCGCCTGTGGTTGAGTTCTTTCTGAAGACAGCGTAGACTTCATCGTGAGATTCACCCCATTCGCAACCTAAAAAGGAGATTCAGCCATGGATAGGCCCAAGGTTAGTACGATTCTGGACATTTTAGACCCCGAGATAGAAACCAGCGAGGTAACCGAAAGGAATAAGTGTCTCGACGACCTGAAGGCGGCTTTCGTGCAGTTGGCTGCTATTGTTCGGCATGGAACGAGCAATGCTGAGACGCGCGAAGTCCTCAACGCGACAGAAGCCAAGATAAAGGCGCTGGACGATTTATTTCAGAATTGATCGACTGATCGATATGCAAAACAACACCGACCGGGCAGGGGCAACCCTGCCCGGTCGGTGTTGTTTTGGCTGGTCTTGAGTGGCGTTCAAGCAACTTTTACGAATCGGGAGGAGCCGTTGGACGATGGCCCGTGGCTGGACGATGTCGCCCGCAGACGAGTACGCAACCGAATCGCGACTGGAAGCCCGTATACGCGATCCTGGTGGACATTGACTTCCGGTGAGGCTGCAGGGACTGAAGCGATCAACAGCAGGAGAGGGGACATCGGCAGACACTGCGGGTTAAGCTGAGAATACCCGATGATGAAGTGGCTAAGCTTATCGTTTATCCTTTATGGGCTCAGAAAATGGCCCTGCGGGGAGAAGAGCGATTCTCAGGATTTCGGGAAAAACCTGGATTCGTGCCGACGCGCCACTCCATATCAGCCAGATAAGATGGAGAGATGCTGAAAGCGAGCGGGAGTGGCAGATGCAGACGGTCGCTATCGAGGGGATCTTTAAGCAACTCCGGAGGCGTTCGCACGGGGCGCAGTCTGACGCCGAACTGCTCGACGCTTTTATTGCCAACCGAGACGAAGCCGCATTCACGGAACTTGTCCGTCGTCACAGAGCGAAGGTATACGCCGTGTGTCGGCGCGTGCTCGGTCGACACCACCTCACCGAAGACGCGTGTCAGGCCACCTTCCTGGTCCTGGCAAAAAAGGCCCATAGCGTTCACCCCCGAGCCGCCGTCGGGGGGTTCTTGTATGGCGCGGCTCGCATTGCTGCCCTGGAGGCTTACGCCTTGAACCACCGTCGGAAAGAAAGACTCGTCGCCCGCGTCCCCGATTTGCCGGCCGACACGCATTTGCGGGCCGATTCTGAATCGCTGGCCGCGCTGGACGAGGAGATTGCGAACCTGTCCGAGACGCTTCGCGCTGCGGTGGTGCTTTGCGAACTGGACGGGGTCAGTCGCGCTGAGGCGGCGCGCCAACTGGGCATACCCGAGGGAACCCTGAGCAGTCGCCTCGCGGCTGCCAGGAAGCAATTGGCCACGAAGTTGAAGGCACGCGGCGTCACCTGCATTGCTACTTTGCTTACGATTCTCGCCACGTCGGCGAACGCCGCTACGCCGACCGCACTCAAAGTGGTTTCTTCGACCGCTTCCGAAATTTGTCAAGGAGTGTTGCGAACCATGTTGCGAACCGTGCTACTAGCGAAATTGAGAAACACCGCCGTGGTCTGCGCGACCGTCGCGGCGTTCACACTGTGGGCGTTCGCGCCGGCGCAGCTCCCCGCCGCGGTGGAGGAGCCACGGCTCGCGGGAACGTTCACGGTCAACAAAGCCTCAGTGCCGAAGGAGAATCAGGAGCCACGCGAGAACACCTTCGTCGTCGGGCGCTTGAACGGGCCTTCGAAGCTACCCAACGCCAAGCGGGGCGAGTCGGATAGTGTTACCGAACTCCTCGACCCCGATGGCAAATCCCGCGGCTACGTTCCGGTCGGTGAACTCATGAACATCAGTAACCCGCGCATGTCGCCAGACGGGAAGCTACTGGCTTTTTTCCGGCAAGGCAGGACGAGTCAGGACGAGCGTCAGGGAAGATTTCCACCACCCAAAGTAGTCATTACCACTAATGAGCAACTATTCATGTGGATACCACTGGATCTGTACGTCGTCGATCTCAGTTCCAAGAAACCTCCTGCCGAGCCGCTCATGAAGGATCTGCGTTGCGCATCGCTCGCGTGGGCGTCGGACAGTCGGCAATTGTACATCTCCTCAGTTCCCGGGGGAAAAGAGGCGATTGCGAAGCTCAAAGCAAAAGCTGAAGATGAGACACTTCAAGGAGAGAATCCAACGATAGTTATGCCCGTGAAGACGTGGCTGTTTGA
>DASZJS010000386.1:0-4835 GCA_035947935.1 Gemmata sp.
CCGCACACGCAATTTATGAGTTGGGCGAGCACCATGCTCACCTGGGATTATCCCGCAGATACCATCGGATACACCACAGGAATTGCCCTCGAGCTGAATCAGCCGGATTGGGCCCTGCGCTATGGATGGTTTCAATTGCCCGGCATTCCGAATGGTTTCACCGCCGATGACCGGATCTTTATGTACCCCGTCGAACCGGGGGAGATCACCTCCGACGGGGAGTTTTGGAAAGAGTGGGGAATGATGCTGGAATTGGAGCGCCGTTGGCGCATTGCGGATCATCCCGGAGCCATCCGGCTTCAGGCATGGACCGACTACGGTTACCTTGCCAGCTATAACGCGGCGACCTCTCTTCTGCTCGCCTCCCCTCCGCCTCCTAATACCCCTCCAGGAGTGGAAATAACCGTCCCAGCGGCCGCCTTCGGCTTCCATTACAAATACGGCTTTGGGGTGAACTGGGAACAGGAGATTGCGAAGAACGTCGGCATATTCGGTCGGCTTGGCTGGCAAGACGGCCATGTTGCGGCGGCTGCTTTCACCGACGCTGACTGGTTAGTCCAACTGGGCCTGAGCGTCAAAGGCGACGCCTGGCGCCGGCCCGGTGACACCTTCGGTTTGGTCGGTAATCTGGTCGGTGCTTCGTCCCAACAGCAAGCCTTCCTGAAGGCTGGCGGTACGGGCATTCTTAACGGCGACGGCGACTTGAGCTACGCCCCCGAGCTGTCTTTCGAAACGTATTATGATATTGCCATCACAAAGAGCACTCGCTTGGCGTTCGACTACCAGTTCTTCGCTAACCCGGCGTTCAACAGTGCCCGAGGCCCGGTCAATGTCTTCCAGGCAAGACTCCACTGGGAGTACTAAGGTAGTCAGCAGATAACGATCTACCCGCGTTGAGTGTGTCCGAAAGCCCACGATTGTCTTCCGTAGGTCCGGCGAGCCGAGCTGGACAAACCTCCACGGGTCGCTTGGTTTTGGGAACACCGCTAGGGCAAAACGATCTGGGTGCCTGTGCCGCTCGGCTCGCGGCGCCTACGGAAGACTGCCTCTTCCAGCGGTAGATCATTTCCTGCTCACCTTAGCCGGTGGTTGAGCGGAGCGACACCACCGGGCTCGATTCTCAATCCGCCAGGAACGGATTCGTTCGTTTCTCCTGGCCCGTGGTGGTGACGGGGCCATGACCGGGATACACCACAGTATCGGGTGGAAGAGACCAGAGTACCCGCACGATCCCTGCTTTCAGCATCTCAAAGCTCCCACCCGGAAAATCCGTTCGGCCGACCGAACCGCGGAAGAGGACATCGCCGCCGAGAACGGTGAGCGGTTTTGACTCGCGGATCAGATAGACGACATGGCCAGGAGAATGGCCGGGAATGTCGAATACCTCCAGTTCGATACCCGCCACAGTGAGTTTGTCGCCTTCATTCACCAGTCGATCGGCCGGTGGGCTGGTCACTTCAAATCCGTATTGGGCGCTCATGTTTAATATGGGGTCCGTTAGAAATTGGGCATCGCGCGTACCGACGATGATGGGAGCATCAGGAAATGTTCGCTTCATCTCTCCGTTTCCGGCAATGTGATCGACATGCCCATGCGTGCAGACGATCGCCGCAAGAGTCAACCCATTGTCTGCCAGTGCCTCGTGGATCAGATCGGGCTCAAATCCGGGATCGATGACGAAAGCCTCGGAACCGCCTTCACGCCACACAAGATAGGAATTCTCGGCAAACGGTTGCGATTCGATGGTGAGAATCTGTATCGGCATGGAAAGCTCTGATTGAATTTCGGGTTAAGATTGCCGTCACCCCACACCCCCAACCCCTCTCCCGGGGGAGAGGGGAGCAGGATTAAGCCCCTCTCCCGGGGAGAAGGGGATTGGGGGGTGAGGGCAAATTGTCAAGCAACGAGTAAATGCCTCTGGGCTGTTCCTATGGATTTTGGCAAACCGGGGGGTTCGTTAAACTCCAAAAAGCATCCGAATTCCTCTTCCCTTATGCGCATCGTCACGCTATTTCTTGCAGCCCAAAGTATCCTTATTGCGAGCCGGGAGGCTGACCATGCGATTGCGAAGCTGGGCTGCGTTCGCTGCTGGAGTGGTGGTAGCAGGGGTTGCGGTAGCTCAACCACCCAAGAACGAGCCCATCAAGCCGGCATCGGCAACGAGTGTATCCGAGGTGCCGAAGCCGACCGATCCTTTGGGCGCGATGGTAAGCGATGCCCGGGGCGCGCATGCCAAGATGCGAGACTATTCGGGAACATTTACCCGTCAGGAACGCCTGAATGGGTCACTCTCCGCCGAGCAGGTTGGGGAGATGAAGATGCGGGTGAATCCGGTTGGTGTTTATGTCCGCTTTGTTATCCCGGATGCCACCTCGGGAATGGAAGTAGCCTATTCCGGAGCCAAGCGGGATGGGAAGGTGCGGTATCGGCAGGCCGGGGCCGCGGGTCGGAAGGCGGGGTCTCTAAGACTCGATGTGGACGACTCGAAGTTCCTGGCCGACAACCGACACCCCGTGACAGAATGGGGCATGGGTTCGATTATTGAACGAGTGGCAACCGCGACTGCTCGGGAGAAAATACTGAACAACCCAGTCGAGGTGTACACCGCGGACTACCAGTTCGCGAACCGGAACGTGACCAAATACGAAATCCTGATGCGTCGGCCGCACGCTCTGCGATACGCTGCGCGAATGGTGGTGTTCATCGACAAGGAGACGAAGTTGCCAATCCGGTTCGAGGCGTACGATGAGCCCAAAGGCAGCGCAATCATCGGTGAATTAATAGAGGCGTACAGCTTCACCGATCTGAAATTCAACACGGGAATCGGCGAGAATACATTCGATTATTGAAAGCGAAGTACTGCGTTCGCACCTCTCTTTCGCAAGTTTTCGAGCCGCTCACGTAGTAAGTGGGGAGAGTTAACCCCACTTACTACGTGCGCGGCTCGAAAACTTTAGGAGTTGCTTGGTCCACCCCCTCGCTAACGCTCAGGGTTCGCCAGGAAACATATGCACTTCGCTTGTTTGGGCGAACCCTGAGCGTTAGCGAGGGGGGTGGACCAGGCAACTGCGTAACTCATAAACTTGCGTGACCCCTGAAGCTTTGGGATGCGGCGAGCCGATTAATGTGAATGGGGAACGCTCGCACGCTTGGAAGGTATCTGCTTTTCGAGTTTTTTCGCGCAAGACCAACCTTCTGAAGCGCCTTCTCCCCGTCAGCACGGAGACTCTCCCGGCCGCGGAGCGACCGGGTTCATCATTCACCAGGGAAGGTCATTGTCATTATGAACCGCTCATCGTTCTATTTTGTACCAACGCTCGCCAGTCTCGAACATCGCGAAGGTCCGGCGACCCTCACACCGAATTCGATGCTGTTCCCAACCGACTTCCTCATTGCGGACAACGTCCTGATTTCGGACAGCAGCAATGGAGCGACCGGGACGATTCACTCGGTACCTGGAGTGAAATCCGGCCTTGCGAATGTGACGGAGCCGATCCTCATCCACTCGCCAAATACCGCCGACAAACCCGATCAGACCACAACCGGCCACGATTCCCAACTGCTTAATCAACACGATAGCTTGAGCCAGTTAACTCGGGGTATTTCGGTCGCATTACCGGGGGAAGTGATCCCTTCGGTTCCCAGCAAACCGTCCAACAACATCGTGGAACTTCCGACACACGCGCAGGGTCACGTGTATGCACCCCCGCACCGACATCCTCCGGTGCGCGTTCCAGTCAATTGACAAATTGAAGGGGGGAACGAGCCGGAAGCGTCGGCGACGGACAACTCACTACAGAGGCAAACGAGCCGAAGCGTCAGCGACGGACCAACTCACTAAGTACAGCGCCCCCTAAGTTGGGGAACGATTCGGGCGAACCTCTGGTATGACCCAAGGCGTTTCCGATACAAGGTTCCCCCCGAGGCTTTCGCCCCGCAGGGGCTGCAACATACCAGCCCCGGGCAACGCCCGGGGAAAGAATCCAAACAAATAATCAAGCCCTGAAAGGGCGCAACAACCTCTTCAAGACCGCTCCTGTGACGCCCTTTCAGGGCTTGTTTTTGCTTTGCTTTCAAACCCCGGGCGTTGTCCGGGGCTGGTATGTTGCGGCCCCTGCGGGGCGAAGCAAAGGGCGTTGCCCCATTTGCCCAGGGCACTGACCAAACAGTTGATTCCGCACCACCCGAAGGACTGCTTCTCACTGTTCCCTTACTTGTGGGGCGCTGTACTAAGCCATACCGACGTCAAAGTGCGGCCCGCTTTTCCGCGATAAATCTCAGGTGATGCCGGACGTGCCTCACCGCCTGCAACACCAATTGGCGTAAGGTGACGAGACCTGTTTCGCTGTGAATCGCCGTGCGCTGCCAGGCTTCGGGGGTCTGCATTCGCAAGATGCGAACCACATGCCGACGCAGGGCGGTAAAAAGATCGAGCTGCTCGGCGAGATCGAGTGCCTGATAGTTGATTCGTTCGGGATAGGGCCGTTCATCCACTCCGATCAGCAGCGGTCGTTCCAGCGCAATCGTGCGTTCGATTCGATCGGTGAAGTAAATCTCGGTGTCGGCGAGATGACTCACGACCTCTTGTGTACTCCATTTGCCAGGGATCGGTCGAGCGAGAACTTGCTCCCGCGACATGCCTGCCACGGCGGATCGTAGTTCCTCGATTTCTCGTTCGTAAGCGACAATCAATTCGTTCGGCCCGAGAGACTCATCGTCCTGTTGCATGGCCGCCATGTATTCGGAGTATTTCATCGTGAGACCTCCTTAAGTCTTCCAGAGAGGAAGTTGTGCAGTAGGACTGGCCACAAAATAGAAAAGCGAAGAGGATTGGC
>DASZJS010000387.1:0-1977 GCA_035947935.1 Gemmata sp.
TTGCCGACAACTTTTTGCTGAACGAATGCACGGAGTTTTTCGAGATCGATTTTCGGATCGCCAAATGAAACGCCGTACTCGGCCATCTCATGCGCTTCGTGGATGATCTTGGCGGTGTGAAGTAGCGCCTTGGATGGGATACACCCACGGTTGAGGCAAACTCCACCGAGTTTCGGATCCTCATCGACCAGAGTCACTTTTATCTCGTGGTCCGCAGCGTGCAGAGCCGCAGGGTAACCCCCTGGACCACCGCCGATTACCAGCAATTGCGTTTCGCGTGCATCGGACATGGCATTCTCCATAAATGCAAACAGTTGGCTCACACCAACCACTTGCCTGAAAGAATTGTACGAATCCAACCCCTGAAACGGGTCACCGGTCGGGGTGGTCAGACAGATCGGAATAAGGATTACGAGCCCACAAGACCATGCGAATCCGATCGAGTCTCAACACCAAGGGGATGCGGTGTGAAACGAAGCGAGCCGCAGGAATACCCACGGCTCACTCTTGCGCGAGAATCCTCTGGTGATTCTCCATCGCCATTGTCTCACTTCGCCTTGCCGGTCAGTTCATCGACAAGATCATTGGCATCGTAGACCTTGCGAAGTGCCTCGATGATCGCCCGGCTATCCACGGAAACAGCTCGCGCGGTTTCCTGGTCGAAGATAAAGTCGAGTACAAGCGACTGGATGTTGCCATCGAAGATAATCCCAACCAACTCGGCATTCCGGTTGATTACGGGACTTCCCGAGTTGCCGCCGATGATATCGGCAGTGCAAACGAAGTTGAAGGGGGTGTTCAGGTCGAGTTTCTCTTTCTTGTCGACCCATCGCTTCGGTAACTCGAATGGCCCCTTGTTTCCCTGCTCGGCAGATCGTTTGTAAAGCCCCTCCATCGTCGTGTAGGGAGGCACATTCTTGCCATCTTCCTTGTAGCCCTTGACGGTGCCAAAAGCGAGCCTGAGAGTGAAGGTGGCATCCGGATAGACCTTATCCCCATCCATTGCGAACTTGGCCTTGGCAAGTGCGGAGTGCGCTTGCCGCTTGGGTTCCTCGACTTCGTTCTCGAATCGCTTCCGAACTGCCCGGGCTGCTGGATCGACCAGCCGGGCCAGTTCAATCATGGGGTCTTTTGCGGCATCGACCGCCGCCTTGCCCTCCTTGAACAGTTTCTTGCGGAAGTCAATGTCCCGAACCTTGGTTCCACTGATCAGGTCGTATGCCCGCTCCCGGGGCGATTTGCCCGCCAACACTTTTTGCACCAGATCGCTGTCAGGCCCCAACGTGATCGCCAGAAACTGAAGCCCATCGGCCAGTTTCAACGTCTCGAAATCCTCGTAGATCGGCTCATCCGAGATGAGTCGCTCCTCGAGCGAAGAAAGACGGGCATCGCCGAATTCACGGAGTCGTTCGCCGCCGGGCTTGGGGAGTTCTTCCGCGGCCCGGGTCAGTGTGCGGGCAATGCTGAACGATTCGCAGTTGAACCCGCCGCCGCTCTCCAGCACGGTCATTTCCTTGATGATTTCGGCGCGCACTTTCTCGGCCTTGGCAATCACATCGTAGGCGCTGGCCGCCTCAGCACTCTGCTGCATGCTGGCAATAAATGCTTTGAGCCGCTCCTCCTCCTTCACCTTCCGGTTCATCAAGACCGGGTCCATGAGCCCAGCGAGACCGCCAATCCGGGCCTTCCGGCTGTTCTGAATGCTGAAATACTCCTCCTCGGCTCGCTCCATGTTCCGTTCGCTTCGTCCGCCCCAGGAACCGAGTAACACCTCCAGACGGTTGAGGCGGTTGAGCAAGTAGGGATAGCCGAGATCGCGAAGATATTTCAACTCATCGATGGTATTTGCCCGGGTCGTTCGGCCGGGGTGCCCGGAGACGAAAACCAGTTCATCGACCTTGCTCCCGTCAGGGCTCCAGCGCAGGTAGTTTTCGGAGTTGATCGGCTTGCCGTTCTCGTAGACCCGGAAGAAGCAGA
>DASZJS010000388.1:0-4251 GCA_035947935.1 Gemmata sp.
AGCAAAAAGTTGCCCTCGATAAGCTCAAGAAAGAGGGCCGACCGCTCGAAATCCTCCAGCTTGCCAGACTCGCCAAGTGTGGTACCGGCGTCATTGCTGGGCTCATCAAAAAAGGATTACTGCGGAAATTCAATGAACGGATCGAAACCACTGCTGCAAGCGGGGGTCGGGATTCAACCGAGGGTGTCGATGGTGGCGAAGACTCTCCGTCGTCGCGCAATATTGATCTGAACCCCGATCAGATTCGTGTCTGGCTACAGATTCAGACCGCTCTTCAGACTGGCGGATATAAGCCTTTTCTGCTTCATGGCGTTACTGGAAGTGGCAAAACGGAAGTTTATCTGCGGGCAATCGAGGAGGTGGTGAAGCAGGGTAAAGAGGCCATCGTTCTCGTTCCAGAAATCTCGCTTACGCCGCAAACGATCCAGAGATTCAAGGGGCGATGCGGCAATTTTGCTGTGCTACACAGCCACCTCACAGATGCCGAACGCGGCGGCTACTGGCGGCGTGTCGCATCCGGGCATATTCAGGTCGTTGTGGGGGCACGGAGCGCTGTTTTTGCACCCACCCGCAAGCTTGGCCTCATTGTGATCGATGAAGAACACGAGCACAGTTTCAAACAGGAATCGACGCCCCGATATCATGCCCGCGATGTCGCGGTGATGCGGGCCAGACTCGAAGGTATACCGATCCTGATGGGCTCGGCCACCCCGAGCCTTGAAAGCTGGGCGAATACCGCGCGCGGGAACTACACACTGTTAAGTATGCCGAACCGCGTCGAAAACCGGCCGCTCCCAACCGTGAAAGTGATCGATCTTCGACACGAGCCGAAAGGCTCCGGGAAGCACGGTGCGATCGGACCGACTCTCGAAAGCGCAATGCGACATACCCTCAAGGAGAAGGGGCAAATCATCCTGCTCCTGAACCGCCGGGGGTTCAGCACTCACGTCCATTGTCAGGCTTGCGGACACGTTGCCCAGTGCGCGAACTGCGACCTCGCTTTGACGTTCCACCGCACGCGGGCTGCGCTCGTTTGCCACTATTGCGGATTCGAGACCGCACCATTCCAGAAATGCCCCGCGTGTGGCCAGCCATCCATGAGATATCAGGGGCTCGGCACCGAAAAACTGCACGCCGAGATCGAGGAAAAATTCCCCGGCCACGTCTGTCAGCGGATGGACTCCGACACCATGTCCAAGCCTGGCAGCCACCAGCGCGTTCTCGATGCCTTCCGCGATGGGCAGGTGAATATCCTGATGGGCACGCAGATGATCGCCAAGGGATTGGATTTCCCGAACGTCACGCTCGTGGGTGTGGTGAACGCTGATGTTGGGTTGCACCTGCCGGACTTCCGGAGTGCGGAGCGCACATTCCAGTTGTTGGCTCAGGTGGCTGGTCGAACTGGTCGTGGCGATAAGGGCGGAGTGGTTCTCGTTCAAACTTTCACACCCGACCACCCCTGCATCACTCTCGCTGCGAATCACGACTTCGTATCGTTTGCCGGGCAGGAATTGGCTCACCGCAAGCAGCACCAGTATCCTCCGTATCACCGGCTTGCCCGACTGATCGTCCGCAGCGAGAAAGAGGAACCGGCATCACAATTTGCCGACACTCTGGCCGCAGCCTTTGCCGAGGCGATGAAACGGTCTTTGGCGAACAATCTTAGCGCGACTCCACCAGGTCGTCCAACGAGCCCACCGATCCGTCTCCTTGGCCCAGCCGAATGCCCGGTATTTCGGCTAAACGGGTTCTATCGCTTTCATTTCCAGGTTCAGTCGGCTGATAGTGGTGTTTTGCACTCGATCCTTCGCGATGTGCTGGCCATCGCCAAGCCACCCTCCGAGGTCGAGTTTCAGGTGGATGTGGATCCTTTTAACATGCTGTGATTCGAGCGGTGTACTATGCTCCTTGTGACTCAATCCGGGAGCTGAGTATGCCAATAACAACTGGCTTCATAGAACTTCATCCCTCGCCCCCACCAACGAACCCACACGATGTGGTGCCGTTCTCGGCAAGCCCGCAACTCCCCCTTGGACCGTGGGGCGAATACGATTCGATCGAACGACACGGGGAAGGGGGGATGGGCGTTGTCTACAAGGCCCATCACAAGCGGTTGAACCGATTTGAAGCAGTGAAACTACTCCGGGGAGGGATCGTATCCAGTTCACGTGCCGTTGAGCGGTTCCGGTTCGAGGCGGAGGCAACCGCGGCCCTGGAGCATCCACACATCGTTCCGGTTTATGGTGTTGGGGAAATTGATGGCATCCCTTACTTCGCCATGAAGTGGATCGATGGCGGTGAACTCACTGCCCGAACCCGCGAGTTACAGGCCAATCCAAATCACATTGCAACTCTGACCGCAAAGATTGCCCGGGCGGTCCATCACGCCCATTGCCAGGGCATCCTCCATCGCGACCTCAAGCCCTCGAATGTGCTGCTCGATGCGGATGGCGAGCCACACGTCACCGACTTCGGACTTGCCAAGCAACTCACTCCCACGGAGGGATCGCCACGGCCAGACCTGACGTTAACCGGGGTAACACTCGGTACCCCGAGTTACATGAGTCCGGAACAAGCTCGCGGGGATAAACGAGTGACGATCGCCGCGGATGTTTATGGGCTGGGCGGAATCCTTTACGAACTCCTCACGGATCGCCCGCCATTCGGCGGGTCCAGTCAGCCCGAAGTGATTTGCAAGGTGGTGACCGAGCCACCAGTTCCTCCTCGAGCAGTAAACCCATCTGTTAACAAAGATCTCGAAGCCATCTGCCTGAAGTGCCTGGAAAAAGATCCCGGTCGCCGCTACCCCTCCGCTGAGGCGGTAGCCGAAGATCTCGACCGCTTCCTGGCTGGCGAAGCGGTCTCAGTTCGGCCCGTGGGTGTATGGGACTGGCTGCTCCAGGTTGCTTGTCGGCGGCCAGAATTCCGCCAGGGATATGCCTGGGAGGTGAAACTCTGGTTCGGTGTGGTTATGGCGGTGGCACAGGCATCGATTTTCGCACTCGTTCTTACGGAGGTTTCTGTACTGTGGGTTTGGGGAGTGTTGATCGCCGCGTGGGTAATGGGGGCCGGGGTCGTTCACTACCACATGGGAGCCAAGTTCACTCGATTGCCGGAGACCGAGAAGCACTCGATGATGATTGCGGTCGGACACATCATCGCACACATCGGGCTCTGCATCGCCTATGTTCCATTTGTCGGGGCCGCGAGTGGAGCCCTGGCCGTGTATCCCGCACAGGCCACTGTCAGTGGTCTGGCACTCTTCATCATCGGATCAACGCACTGGGGCCGGTTCTTTCTGTTTGGTCTCGCGGTGATGATGCTCGCTCCGTTGCTACTCCTCTGGCCAATTGCCGCGCCGTTGCTTTACGGTGGAGTAATCTCCGCGAGTATGTGGTACTGGGCATACTCAGTGAAAGTGACGTTCGCGCAGTCGGAAGCTGGAAGTGGGGAATGATTCCACTTATGAGCTTTTCCCGCGGAGTTTCAAGGTGAACCACTCCCAGGTACTCCAGTTGGGGCCACCGGCTTGCGTTTCAGGACCAACAAGACCTCATTGGTGTTCCCCGCCGTCGTCTTGAACTCAGTCGGTCGCTTCTTGCACCCCTTATCGATACAAATCTTCAAGACATCGCCTTCGATCGAGTAAATACTCTGATAGGTCTTCTCGTTCTTGGTGTAGGGATCGGTGATGAGATCGATCTCTTTGGGCTTCTTAATTGGGTTTATCGTGTACTCGGCCTTCAATTCGGCCTTGTCGCCGATACTCAGGTCGAAGGTGCGGGGTGTCACATCGAGTTCGACATTCTGCGTGCTGCGATTCTTGCCGCCTTCCTCGAAGGTCACGATTTGCCAGTCATCCATCAGATTCCCCTGGTCGATGAGTCGTGGCACCTCGAACAACTCCCCGGCGTATTTCATGAGATTGTCCTTGACCCGCCAGTCGCCCGTCCCTTCACTCCAGTTTTCCCAGGTGCTGCTGACCGTGACCGTCTCGCCTTTGCTGCTCTGGAACTTGAAGATCATGCGGGGAATCCAGCCGCCAGCACTGTTGCTTTTCTTACCGCGGCCAGCCTCTGGGAAGCAGGCAACAAACTTGGCGAGAGTTGCCTTGTCCTTGATCGTCTTTTTCAACTCCCTTCGTGGCTCGTTCTTAAAGCCGTCGAAGCCGAGGCGGAGTGTGATTTCCACCTCCACGAACTCCGGCTTCTGCGGGTCGGGCTTCGCGGGCGGCTCGCCACGCTTGTAGAT
>DASZJS010000389.1:0-4044 GCA_035947935.1 Gemmata sp.
CAAGCACACGCTGAAAGCCGGCTTCGAATACCGACACCATCAATTCCCGTTTATCGGTAACCCCAATACCACAGGATCCTACAACTTCAGCAATGCGGAGACCGCGGGGTGGAACTCCGCCGGCCTCCAACTGACTAACACAGGCGACCCGGTCGCATCTTTCCTGCTCGGGCAGGTGGACAATGCTAATTTCAATATCACCGCGCTCCGCCATCTTGAGAACGAGCAGTACCTCGCTCCCTGGTTCAATGACGAGTTCAAGGCCACCAAGAACCTTACTCTGACCCTCGGAATGCGTTTCGATTATCAGGGCTGCCTTTCGGAGGCGTACGGGAACCAGTCGACCTTCTCCCCCACCACTCCGAACCCGGGGGCGGGCGGGCACGTGGGGGCGGTCATCTTTGCTGGCAGCGGGCCGGGCCGGACTGGGGCAAAATGCTTTGAGAACCCCGCGAAGGATGCCTGGGGACCCCGTTTTGGGTTCGCCTATCGAATCAACAATCACACCTCGTTTCGCGGTGGATACGGGATTTATTACGGAGGCCTCACAGCCAAGCAGTTTTCAGGCTCGACCGACCTCGGATTCTCTACCAACCCAACGGTTCCGAATTTCACCAATGGCTACTCACCCGCCTTCTATTGGGACACTGGCTTCCCGAAGTCTGTGATCCAGCTTCCGCCAACGATCAGTCCCAGTATCGCCAATGGCCAGGGTCCGACCTGGATCACAAGCAACCGCAACACTCTGCCGAGATATCAGAACTACTCTGTGTCCCTGGAACATCAAATCGGCACGAGTATGTTGCTGAAAGCTATCTATACCGGCAATCACGGGACCCGGCTGCCTACCCTTGCCGCTGGACTGGGACTGAACGACAATATGAACAATCCTTCGGTGCTGGCCTTGGGAGCTGCTGTTCTCGGGGCTGACATTAACTCACCGTTGGCGGCTGCTGCTGGAATTACGGCGCCCTATCCCGGGTTCACGGGAGACGTCGCACAGGCCCTGCGGCCGTGGCCTCAATTCACGAATCTCAATGTCCTAAGTGTTCCGTACGGTTATAGCAGCTATAACGCTTTCACGGCCCAACTCGACAAGAGGTTCACCGGGGGACTGTTGGGACGCATCGCTTACACCAATTCCAAGCTGATCAATAGCGGTGCGGAATCAGAAGACGTGGGGGCTGACGTTGGGATTCAGAATCCACTTCGCGGAGCTTCAGACAACCGGGCGTTGAGCTCGGACGACGTTCCTCAGTCTCTTATCGTCGCATGGTCGTACGAGCTGCCATTCGGGAAGGGGAAGAGGTTCGCCTTTACCGGGCCTATGGACAAAATCGTGGGCGGTTGGACGATATCGGCAGCACAACGTTACGACGAGGGGCGTCCGCTTAGCATTACCATGGCGTGCGACTTCTGCAGCTACCTTTTCAGCAATGAGAAACGGCCAAACCGGGTGGCGGGGGCGCCTGGCTATGGGATAACGTCTGGTGTCAGACCCGGCCAGCAGTATCTGGTAAAGAGCGGCTGGTCGGATCCAGGCCCTCTCGCATTTGGTAATGAGCCGCAAAACGACCCGACGATTCGTAGCCCTCACTATTTCAATGAGGACGTCAAGATCTCCAAGTTCATCGCGATAACCGAACGGGTCGATTCGCGATTCGAGACCCAAATAGGTAACATATTCAATCGCCATCTGTGGTGCAGTCCGGACACCAACTGGAGCGACTCAAACTTTGGGCAGGTCTCTGCCCAGTGTGATCAACCACGGATTATCACGCTCGGACTAAGACTGGAGTTTTAGGCACTGTTCACTGGGCCTCTCTTGCCTCGACTGGATTCGTCGCGCGGCAGAAGCAATCACACCCGTGCCGTATCCGTTGAATCAGCAAGCGATCTGGGTGATTCGTGAAGAAGTGGATCGAATTGAGTGGGCATTGACCGACGTCATCCCTCGGTGGGCGCACGCAAAATCTTCGAACAAACCCGAAATGGCAGCAAGTAGCACCGGCAACATGCCTACGATCATAAAAGTGTGAGAAAGCCTCTTTGTGAGTTGTTCTTTCGCGAAGCTTTCTTTGCTCCCCTGTTGGGTCTGTAGGATGGTGTCTCTTGGCGGCATGGTGTTGTCAGCTAAGCATCACCTATGTGACGTCTGCCGACGTGGAAGGTATGTTGTCAGGAGAGCCGCGATGCTGCAATTCACTCGCAAGCTTTTTTTGTCCTCGCTGTTCGTCTTCATCTCGATCTCCGCTTGCTCAAAAGGATTTCATCCCGTTCACGCGAAAAGCGCGATCGTCGTCAGTGTGCAGGAAGAAGCGTCCAAGGTCGGTATCGAGATCATTAGGGCTGGCGGCAATGCCGTCGATGCCGCGGTGGCCACGGGGTTCGCGCTGGCAGTAGTACATCCCGCCGCGGGGAACCTAGGCGGAGGGGGATTTATGCTCTTTCGGAGAGCGAACGGAGAAGTACATTTTCTGGACTTCCGAGAGAAAGCTCCTCACGCAGCCTCGGCGAAGATGTATCTCGATCCTGAGGGAAGAGTAACCGCAGACAGTCGCATTGGTTATCGCTCGGTCGGTGTGCCGGGTTCGGTGGCGGGATTGGTGTACGCAGAGAAGAAGTGGGGCAAGTTGACCGTGGCGCAGGTAGTCGAACCCGCGATAAGGCTCGCTCAGGCCGGCGTGGTTTTGAGCTACGAAGAGGCGCAGGAGATGCGAGATGAGGGGTTGGCACGTTTTCCCGAATCGAAGCGCATCTTCCAACGGAATGGCAAGTTCTACGAGCCAGGAGAATTACTACAGCAACCCGAACTGGCATCAACGCTGAAGCGGATCGCGAAGGATCCCGAGGAGTTTTATCACGGTACCATGGCCCGAGAGATTGCTGCTGCCATTCAGAAGGGTGGGGGGATCATTTCCGTTGAGGACCTGGCAGGCTATCAAGTTGTCGAGCGTCCACCGATTCTCGGCACCTATCGTGGCCTTGAAATCCTCAGCGCCCCGCCACCATCGTCAGGAGGGGTGGCACTCATGGAAGCCCTGAACATTCTTGAGGGCTACGACCTGTCTAGCCTTGGACGCAACTCAGCCCAGGCAATCCATCTCACCGTCGAGGCATACCGCCGAGCATTTTATGATCGTGCCACCTTCATGGGGGATCCGGATTTTGCGCAGATTCCCGTCTCCCAGTTGATTGATAAGACTTACGCCAAGCTGTGGCGTCAGTCGATCGATTCGGAGAAGGCAAGTCTCAGCAAGGGACTGAAGCGTCCAACATTCGGGAATCTGAATCAGACCGCCCAGGCACGTAGCCCTTATGACGGACCGGAATCGCAGAACACGACGCACTATTCTGTTGTGGATGCTGATGGAAATGCCGCCTCCGTCACCACAACCTTGAATGATTCCTTTGGTTCCCACGTGACCTTACCGGGTTTCGGTTTCCTGCTCAATGACGAAATGGATGACTTTGCCGCCAAGCCAGATGAGCCCAATATGTTCGGCCTAGTGCAAGGACCAGCCAATGCCATCGCGCCTGGAAAGCGGCCACTGTCCACAATGACCCCGACCATGGTGCTCAGAGATGGCAAACTATCGTTGGTCTTAGGATCTCCTGGCGGCCCCACGATTGTTACGACCGTGGCCAATGTATTGATGAACGTGGTTGACTACGGAATGGATATCCAGACTGCGGTGAATTCCGCTCGCTTTCATCACCAATGGCTTCCGGATGAAATCCAGATCGAAGGCTGGCAGCTCACGCCGGACACGCTCAGATTACTCCAAGAGAAGGGGCACAAACTGAAAAATCTTCGGTCAATCGGAGATGGGGAGTGCATCGGGATCGATTTAAAAACAGGCGAGCGACTTGGCGCCAGCGATGGCAGGAACAATGGGGTCGCAGTTGGGCTTGACTGAATCGCGAGATGATCTCGAAAATGGCAAGCGTGGCATAGACCGGGATGCGACCAGGCGTATTTCTGACCCCTCTGCGGCCGCGCCCCGACACAAGGGAACGAGATCAGGATTTTCCCTCGGGAAC
>DASZJS010000390.1:0-11669 GCA_035947935.1 Gemmata sp.
TGGTTTTAGGCGAGCCGGGAGCGTTAGCGACCGGAGTGTTTCATCTTGACTCTCGCAGACCCCGCCTCACTGATTGAACACGAATTCCTTCGTGTTGATGATCGCCCAGAGAATGTTTTCGTAAGCCGTTTTCTTGCCTGCGGCAGCGTTCTTGGCAACCATCTTCTCGATGTGTTCGAGAGCAGACTTCTTGTCCTCAGCCGATGGCTTGCGGGCAAAGGCCCACAAGAACAGTTCATCGATCTTCTCGGCATCGGGTCGCTTGTCATCGGCTTTTGCCAGTGCATCGGCCCGGCCACCGGAACGAGTGATCTTCCCCTGAACCTCTTCGCTATTCAGCAGGTGTAGAACAGCTGCGAGGTTTGCTTCGTTCACCCGCTCACACTCGCACGCACTGATCCGCTGCGGCCGACCGAACACATCCAGGAAGTACGAGGTGAACCCCTCATCCGGGAGCATGATCGCCCGATTGGGGGCGTTCTTGTCTGTCGGCAATCCGTTGAAGCGGTTCGGGCTATCGGTTACCTGACAGAGCGCATCCAGCAACACTTCCGCCTGGAGCCGCTTCGGGTAGTAGCGGGCATACGCCTGCTTGTCGAGCTTGTTGAACTCGTTCGGCGCACTGGAGAGCTGATACGTCCGGCTCTTGCAGATGGTCTTGATCAGTGCTTTGAGGCTGAACTTGTTGTCGACGAGATTCTGGGCGAGGGCGTTGAGCAGTTCGGGGTTTGAGGGCGGGTTTGTCACTCGCATATCGTCGAGCGGATCGACGATTCCCCGTCCAAAGAAGTGCGCCCAGTAACGGTTCGCAACTGCTTTGGCAAAAAATGGGTTCTTCGGATCGACCATCCAATCCACCAGCTTTTGCCGGGGATCGTCCTCGGTTGCCACCTGCATCGGATCGCCATCGAGTGGCTTGATATCCGCGGTCTTCCCGGTTCGCTTGTTGGTAACCGAACCAGTCCCTCGATTGAACACAACCTGGATGCGGTTATCGCGGTTCGGATCGCCACCGGGTGGGCGGATGTCCTTGCGGCCAACACGACCGTAGAACGCAGCCAGACCCCAATAATCGTCCTGCGACCACTTCTCGTATGGGTGGTGGTGACAGTTGGCACATGCCAGCCGCTGACCCAGGAACACCTGGCTCACATCATCCACGAAACTCTCGGCCTTCTCGATCTCCTTGTACCAGACGGTTGGCGGGTTCTTCCGCTCGTCGCCGTTGGCGGTCAAAACGCCGCGAACGAATTCGCTATAGGGCACATCTTGAGCAACCTGCTCCCGAATCCACTCGTGAAACGCAAAAGTGCCCGCGGCCCGGGTCGGCTCCTGGCGGCGTTTCACACGCAGAATGTCGGCCCACTTGTTGGCGAAGTAGTAGGCGTATTCCGGACTTTCGAGCAGCTGATCGATCAGCTTGTCCCGTTTGGCCGGATCTTTGTCTGCAACGAACGCGGTGACTTCCTTCGGGGTCGGTATCGAGCCTGTGACGTCGAGGAACACCCGGCGAATGAAGATTTCATCCGTGCATAATTCCGATGGTACCAGTCCCAGTTCTTGCCACTTCTTCGTGGTGAACTTGTCCACCACAGTCTTTTCCTCGAACTTCCATTCCGGTGTCTTAATGCCAAGTGGAACTGTCGCCCGGAAGGTGGCAACGAAGCCTTGATAACGGGCCATCACGGCCGCTTCGCCGCTCATGCCGAGGGTCTTCACCAGGCCGTTCGTGTCCACAGTGGCGATTTCGGTATCGTTGCACTCGTACTGAGCCCGGCGGGTGATGTCTTCGATCGATCCATCCGAATAGTGGGCAAATACCGCGAACTGCTGCTTGCTCTGCCGGATCATGACTCGGTGATCGGGGAACACACTGATCTTGTTGACGACCGGGTCTTTCTCGTTGCCCCACGGCATACCTGCCGCGATCCAACGCCGGACGATTTTGTACTCGTCGGAATCGGGTTCCATCTTGCGACCGCCACCGTGGGCGATCTTTCCGGACGCTTTCATGAGGAAGAGGCTGGAGTCCGGGTTAGCGGGGAACAGCCGACGGCCGCGGCTCTCTTTCACGAGCGTAGCGAAGTCGAGTTCCGGCTCGAACCCGAGGAGCGAGAGGCGGAAACCGTTCTGACCGGCCAGCTTCCCGTGGCAACCGCCCGAGTTACAACCCAGTTTGGTGAACACGGGCACCACCTGATTGCCGAAGTTCAGCGGCAGGTTTTCCCCGATGCTCTTGGTTTCGAGCGGGATATGTACGCTCTTGTCCCCGAACGTGGCAACGATCTCGGTGGTGCCGTTGGTCCGGGGCAACACGCGGCCGGTCGAGAGAATCGTGGCCGACTTTCCATCAACCACAGAGTATTTGACATCCTGGGTGAGATCGACAAGCCGACCATCGTTCAGGGTCGCGGTGACGATGAGCTGGCTTGCGGCATCGGACCCGATGAGGGTCACCTTGGCAGGATAGGCAGCGAGTGCTTTGACATCTCCCGGGCTTGGGAGCGGCGCTTCCGCAGCGTTCAGCGATCCGGCGGCAAAAAGGCCAGCGACAATAGCCGCAAAGAAGCGGGACATTGACATGGACGAGACCCTCGGGGGGCGGCGAGCGGGTGGGACCGCCAGGCGGTTTTTTGGCGGGATGCAATTCGGCAGCTTGTTAGATTGTCGCTTATGAAAGCTCGCGGGGCAAGAGGGAGTCTTAGAAAGGATGAAGGATGAAGGGTGAATTATCCAAAAACAGTAAGAAAATCGAGTTTATTCCCGCATCCCTTCTGAGTCCTTCAATTTCTTCCTGAACTCGGGAGCGAAGTCATGCTGGGGAAACGAGGGCCGGGACAGCCTACATAACTTGCCGAAGTCGAAAAGTCTCCGACAAAAAAGGTGTGCGGTGTGCCATCTCCCGGACACTATATAAGCGGTGAACCACTGTCCCGAACAGGGGCTCCGCTATTGCCGTTATAGCCGGCCAATTGCTGGATCATCTCCGACGTCTGACGACCTCAGAAGAACTGAGGTCGCTGGACGACAGAACTTTGCTGGTCCGCTTCGTCCGTCAGCGCGACCACAGCGCTTTCACGGCGATAGTCGCCCGGCATGGACCAATGGTCTACGGTGTCTGCCACCGTCTGCTCGGCAACGATCATGCGGCCGAAGACACTTTCCAGGCTACCTTTCTGGTGCTGGCTTGTAAGGCCAGTTCTTTGCGCTGTCGTGACTCTCTGGCCGCTTGGCTCCACGGCGTCGCCGTCCGCATTACGCTCAACGCCCGGCGAGCTTCCCAGCGCCACCCCATCCGCCAAGAATCTCTCACCGACGAAGAGGCATTCGATGCGTGTCCCGACTCGCTTTCCCATCTGACTGCTTGCGAATTGTTTCAGGCGCTGGAGGAAGAGGTGCAGCGTCTGCCGAGGGCCTATCGCCTGGCGGTGGTGCTGTGCAGTTTGGAGGGTCTCAGCCAGGAGGAGGTGGCCCACCAACTTGGCTGGACAGTCGGTTCGGTCAAGGGCCGACTCGAACGCGGCCGGGCTCGGTTACGAGAACGGCTGACGCGGCGAGGTTTGACGCTGGCGGCGGTAGCAAACGTGTTCCACGCCACTTCGCGCGAACTTTCGGCTGGTTTGACGGCCCGGACCGTCAAATCTGCCTTGGCTTTTACGGGAGCGGAGTTCCCATCCAAGGCAGCAGTTTCAGGCGAGGTCTTGCATCTCGCCGAACATTTCTTGAAAGGAACGACCATGTTCAAGTGGAAAATGGCTGTGGTCCTGACCTTCTTGCTGGGTATGACCGCACTGAGCGCCTTTGCGCTGCACAACGGCCAGTGCAAAGAGGACACCGACAAGAAACGGCCGCCGGTCGTGGTGGTGGATCTGAACGATGGATCACGGGTGGTGGGACGATCGGCCAGTCTCAAGGAGTTGCGGCTGAAGGCGAGCTTTGGCGAGGTAAGTATCCCCATTGAACAGGTCGCGTCTCTACAGTTCAAGGACGACCAGGGGACAGCCGTGGTTCGTTTCCACAATGGCGATCAGTTGACGGGAACCCTCGACCTGAAGGCGCTTGGCGATCTGAAAGTGATGACGGCGTTGGGTGAGACCACGGTGCCGCTGAAACTCGTGACGCAGTGCAAGATCGAAGCCGCACCCGGACGAGCCCAGGTCACTGCACGGGCCAGCACCACAGGTGAACAGACTGACCCGAACAATCCCTTCCTGCAGCTCGACAAGGTCAGCAGTTGGAATTCCGGAGGTTACGCGCCAGCCTGGATCGAGGCGGACCTGGGCAAGCAGAAGACGCTGGACAGTATCAACCTGGTGGTTAACCAGTTACCCAATGGAGAAACAATCCACGAGATCTGGGTGTCCGATGAGCCGATCGGAGAGGACCGAGCGAAGGCCAAACTGGTCCATACGCTCAAGGGAGAAACGGAAGAAGGTCAGGAACTCAAGTACACGTTCCCCGTGGGTTCCACCGCGCGTTACGTGCAAATTCTCACGACGCAATCTCCGAGTTGGGTCGCCTGGCACAGCATCGATTTGCAGGTCCGGTAGCACCGTGCAGGCTGACAAGCCGTTGGTAAGTCATCCTTCGCGCGGTTAGGAATGAGACGTTGAAATGATGTTGATCGTAGCGGAAGTCGCCAGACGGAAGTCTGGTGACTTCCTCCACGGAACTCTGGCGAGTTCCGCTACAGAGGCTGCAGTAAGCCATCGAGTGCCCAAGGAGATAAAGTGTTTTAGTGGGTGTCTTTCCCTTGCTGTAGCTCTGACCCTCCTCCGTGCATGACCGAATACCTTTGCCTGACTCTGGTTTCCAACCCAGCCGAGCCCGAGCCTGCTTTCAAGGCCCGGCTCGCGGCGTTCTGGACGTTCCTGCTCCGCGCTCGACCACTCGATTACGCGAAGGTGTATGCCGAGGCCACGAAGTTTGTGACGGTTGAAGGGTGCATTTCGCGGCAATACATGGTGGAAGTCGAAGGGGTGGAGGTGGTGCTTGAGGATTTGACCGCCAACACGATTGCTTTCCTGCCCATTGAACACGACGACACCTACTCGAAGTACGAGGCCACCTCACCCGATTGGTTTCAGATTTCGCACTGATCGGATCGAAAGATCGGCAGCCATCAAGCTGTACGCCCTATTTCTGCTCCATCAACTCCTTGACGAGCCCGGCGAGCAGTTGCAGATCTTTCTTTGCCAGAATGTGAGCGATTCGGTCTTTCGGGATTTCCAGCTTCTCCATGTAGCTCACGGCCGATTGCCAGAGCTTGTCTCGCTTCTTGCCTTCCGCCAGATACAGGTCGCCCACCAGATCCGACAGCTTCTGCCAGGTGATCTGGTCGAGGTTCTGGTAGTACCTCTTGATGATCCCTTGCTGGTGCTTTGAATAGTCTTCCATTCCCATTGTCAGTCCACTCCACAGAGTTTGTTTTCCGCATCCAGAACACCGGAAAGATGCCGCCAGGTCAAGGTGAGTCATCGGGAATTCGATGCTGGCATCCTTCCGATGGCCCGACTACCATCGCGGATAGTTCCATTTTACATGGTGTTCCCATGCGTGCCGTTGTTCAGCGCGTTCGTCGGGCAAAAGTGACAGTCGGAGATGAGATAACCGGGGAAATTGCCACTGGGTGGTTGCTCCTTCTCGGTATCGCCCCCGACGACACACAAAAGGATGTGGACTGGCTGGCCGAGAAGATTGCGAACCTGCGAGCATTCGAGGACGAGGCCGGAAAGATGAATCTTTCCGTGCAGGATGTCCACGGGGCCGTGCTGGTGGTGAGCCAGTTCACGCTCTACGGCGACTGTCTCAAGGGGCGTCGGCCCGGCTTCACGGGAGCCGCTCCACCAGCGATTGCGGAACCGCTGTATGAATCGTTTGTGGTTGCGCTCAAGGCTCTGGGCATTCCGGTTGCGACGGGTCGATTTGGTGCCGATATGCAGGTCGAACTGGTGAACGATGGTCCGGTTACGTTCGTGATCGATGTACCCCAAGGGAAATAAGGGAGATGAAAATGAATCGCCGCGAATTCCTTGCTCTGACGGCTGGAACAGCCGTGTTGCCCAACGTGGTCGCGGAGGAAAAGAAAACGATCAAGCTCGTCTCCAGCCTACCGCGAACGGGAAGCGCAAAAGGCCAAACCGACACCATCGTCAACGGCATTCGCATGGCTATTGACGAATACAGGAAGCAACTGCCTTTTGAGATTGAGTACGAGGATTTTGATGATGCTACCCCAGCGATGGGTCAATGGGATCCGATAGCCGAGAAGCAAAACGCCGAGAAAGCAGTCAAGGATGAGGATGTGATGGCCATGATTGGGCCGTACAACTCGGGGGCGGCCAAGGTGTCGATGCCGATTCTGAACGAGGCCGGACTCGTGCAAATCACCCCCGCAGCGACGTGGCCTGGACTCAGCAAGAAAACGAAGTGGAGCGATCCCAAGGAACCGGACATTTACCGCCCTGCGAAGACCATCACGTTCTGCCGGGTCTGTCCGACCGACGATACTCAGGGCCAACTTACCGCCGCCTTTGCAGCGAACGATTTGAAGGCGAAGTCGGTGTATGTACTCGATGATGGAGAGCATTATGGTCAGATGTGTGCCACAACATTTGCAGCAGAATGCAAGAAGCAAGGAATTAAACTACTCGGCCAGGAGTCGATTGACATTCTCGCCAAGGATTATCGCGCACTCATGGCGAAGGTGAAGAAAACCGACCCTGATGCTGTGTATTTTGGTGGAACGACACAAAGCAAAGCGCCAGATATTGCCAAGGACTTCACGGCAAGTGGCATGAAGTGCCCACTCATCCTTCCGGACGGTTGCTACGAGAATGTATTCATTGAGGTCGCAGGTGCCGACAACGTGAACGGTCGGTGTTTCGTTACCATTGGTGGTGTCGATATCAGTCAACTCACCGGGCACGGAGCGGCGTTCGTCAAGAAATACAAGGCGAGACATGCGGCTGAACCCGAAGCCTACGCGGTCTATGGGTACGAGGCCGCCTTGGTGATTCTGGAGGCGATCAAGGGCGTGGGGAAGAAGGATCGCGAAGCGATTCGCAAAGCCGTTGTCGGAACCAAAAACTTCGACAAGGGCATACTTGGCAAGTGGAGCTTCGATGCCAACGGCGATACCACACTTCAGCAGATCACCGTGAGCAAGATCGAGGACGGTAAATTTGTTCCCATGAAGGTGGTTACGGCAGATCCCGCGAAGTGAGTGAAACTGTAAGCCCTTGTGCGGGCGCTGGTGTCCTCATACCGCAGCCATCACGAGCGCCCCATTCTGGCCGCCGAACCCGAAGCTGGTCGATAAGCCGTAATGGACCTTCCCTTCGCGGGCAGTGTTCGGGATATAGTCCAGGTCGCATTGCGGGTCGGGGTGCTTCAAGTTGATCGTCGGTGGATAGACCTGCGTGTGCAGACTCATCGCCAAAGCCGCTGCTTCAATCGCTCCACTGGCACCGATCGAGTGTCCAATCATCGATTTGATCGAGGACAACTGCACGTTTCGGGCGTGATCTCCGAAGACGCGCTTCACGGCTGCCGTCTCCATCGCATCGTTCAACTTGGTGCTGGTGCCGTGGGCATTGATGTACCCAACCTCCCGGTGATCGATCTGCGCTTCCGTCAATGCCGCGGCGATCGCCCTTGCGCCGCCCCGACCCTCGGGGTCCGGCTTGGTTACCGAGTAGGCATCGAAGGAACTCCCCCACCCAAGTACTTCCGCGTAAATCGGCGCACTCCGCGCCTTCGCTCGCTCGTATTCCTCCAACACGAGAACGGCAGCCCCTTCGCTGATGACAAACCCATCGCGCAGGCGATCGAATGGGCGGGATCGCTCTTCCGGTGCCCGATCCGCACACTTGCTGAGGGTGCCCAGAGCGGTGTAGGCCAGGAGCATAAGTGGGTCGATCCGGCTATCGGCACCACCACAAAGCATCACATCGGCATCGCCGCGTGATACGAGGCGGAAGCCCTCACCCACAGCCTGAGTTCCCGCCACGCAAGCGGTCACAACCGTGTTATTTGGTCCCTGGCAATTAAATGCCATCGAAATGTGCGCAGCTGCCATGTTCGGCAGATATTTGAGCAGCCAAAGCGGAAACAGCGGCGAATCCGGCCGGCTCGGGTCCGGCAACCGGGTGGCATCGAACTCCCCATCCTCCTGGCAGGCGCGGGCGAGGAGCGGAGCGAGTTCCCCCAGATCCATCGGCACCAAACCGGTGCCCATCACAACCCCCAACCGTTCTGGTGCCACTTTGGCAAGATTCAAGCCACTGTCTGACATGGCCAGACCCGCGGCCCCAATCCCGAATTTGGCAGCCCGACCCATCACCTTGACTGATTTGCGAAACTGAGAGGGAATGAAGGGATCGGGGTTGAAGTCGTGAACTTCGCCCGCGACTCGAATCGGATGGTTTGAGGCATCGAACGAACGAATGGGACCAACGCCGCTGTGCCCATCGACACAGCCGTTCCAAAACGCATCTTTTCCGACCCCGTTCGGGGCGACTACTCCGATTCCGGAGATGACTACCCTGCGCATGACGTTACCCCCTCGGCCGCCCGGAAACCTCCTGTGGGGCGGGCACGTCGCGCTGGTTGTCGCACCCAGCTTCCAGCCGGTATCGTGCGCTGGGTAGCGAAACTCCCCAGAAAGAATTGAGCAGTTATTTGCTCTTTCCGGGTATCTCGGCCACCCGAGCCTTAATCCACCTCATTTCTCCATCTTAACCAGCCTATCAAACTTTAGTTCCGACACAGGCATCCTTCAATCCCCCTGTTCAACGAGTCTGGCTCTCTTGCCCAGATTACGCAGACTACGCCCGCAAACTCGCTACAAACGGACTTTGGTGGGAGCTTAGAAGTGCCTCGGCTGAAAAAGTTGCGGGATTTTGTTAAAGGTGGGCTTGGGTAACCCATTGCAAAAAAGATGCCTGTTCAACAATCCCGAACACCCTCACTCCCCACAACCCCAGAACGCCTCTCACCCCCCAATCCACCTCTCCTATTAAGAATGAGGGGGTAAATCTTCTCCCTTAGGGGGTGGGGCATCCATACTTTCTTCGTCCGAGTTATTGCCCGGCTCTGACCTCCACGCGATAATCCACATCACGAAGAGACTTACAGGCACGTAAACGTGTGGTTCACTGACCCTGCAAAGCCACCCACCAAAGAGGAGCTTCTCCCATGTTGCGTTCGTTGCCTCTCGTTACTTTGGCTGCTCTCACCACCGCAGCCATCGTTCCGGCCTCTCCCCGTGAACGATCCGAGGAGCCAAAGATCACCTGGAAGAAAACCGTTCTCGATACCAAGTTCCGTTCCGAGGGAGTGGCCATCGCCGATGTGAACAAGGACGGCAAGATCGATGTCCTCAACGGCGAATACTGGTACGAAGCGCCAGACTGGAAGCCCCACGAGATGCAACCGTACATGGACCACAAGGACGGACTCGGCAACTACAGCCGGGTATTCTTCTGCTGGGCGGAAGACCTCAACGGCGATGGTTACCCGGACTTGATCGTCATCGATTTTCCCGGTGCCCCGTGCTACTGGATGGAGAACCCCAAGGGCAAGTCCACCACCGAGGATGGCAAACCACTGCACTGGAAGAAACACACCATCTGGCACTCGGCCTGCAACGAGACGCCGCTGTACGCTGACCTTTTTGGCAATGGCAAGCGAGTTCTGATCATGGGGTTCCAGCCGAAGGGGAAAGAGACCGAAGGGCAGATGGCCTATTTCACCCCGGGTGAGGATCCAACCGCGCTTTGGGAAATGCACCCGATCAGCGAGCCAAGTACGCCGCCCACGATGAAGGATGGCAAAGTCGTACCGAACACCGGCAAGGAAATCCCCGGAACCCGAAAATTCAGTCACGGCCTCGGTGTCGGCGATATCAATGGTGATGGACGAAAAGACGTGATCTGCACCGACGGATGGTGGGAACAACCCGAGAAACCAGACGGCAAGACGGCCTGGAAGTTCCACCCGGCAAACCTTGGACCAGCGTGTGCGGATATGTTTGCTTACGACATGGATGGAGACGGGAAGGCCGATGTCATCAGCACGTCTGCTCACCAATTCGGTATCTGGTGGCACAAACAGCGAACTGGCGACGCTGGCGGAAACCCGACCTTCCAGCGGATGGACCTGTTCCCAAAAATGATTTCGGAAACGCACGCAGCGCACTTCGTGGATATCGATGGCGATGGTCGCCCCGACCTTGTGACCGGGAAGCGCTGGTGGTCGCACGGTAGGAACGAACCCGGTTCCGATGCACCCGCGGCGATCTACTGGTTCAAAAACACAAAGGGACCGGATGGGGTCACCCAATTCACCCCCATGCTGATCGATGACGATTCGGGCATCGGCACTCAGTTTGCCGTGGGCGACATCAACGGCGATGGGCTCCTCGATATCATCGTCTCGAACAAGAAGGGCGTGCGAGTGATCGTGCAGGAGCGGAAGTGATGGGATAAATGATCAACGAGCCAGGACAGAGCTAATGGTATTGGTGGGCCTGGGCCTGCTTCGCAGGTCTCGACCCACCCTACAAGCAAGAACGTGCTTGCGTTTCGTTTAGGCTGTTTTCGTAGGGTGGGTCGAGACCTGCGAAGCAGGCCCACCAGTTCCAAGCAATGAACAACGTGATGTTGAGCAAAACAATCGCGATTCTTAGCTCTGTCCCGGACCATTGTAAATAATCCCATGCTTTCGACCTGGGCGGGTTGAAGGACCAATGACTATGGACCAATGACCGCGCCCAAATAAGATCTCCTCGAACACACGCTCGAACTTACCGAAAGGCTTTCTTCAATGCGGCATGTGCTATCCGCCCTGGTTCAAAACCAACCGGGGGTACTCGCGCACATCTCCAATATGCTCGCTTCTCGCGGGTTCAACATCGACAGCCTCGCCGTCGGTGAGACAGAACACCACGATATCTCGCGGATGACCTTTGTCGTTCATGGAGACGACAACGTCCTCGATCAGGTGCGGAAGCAACTCGACAAGATCGTGACAGTCGTTCGCGTCGATGACATCTCCAGCGAGAACTTTGTCGAGCGGGATTTGATGCTCATCAAGGTGGCCTGTACTGGTGAAAGGCGCCCGGAGATTTTCTTGCTCTCCGAGTCGTTCCGCGGTCGTGTGGTGGATATCCAGCACAAAAACGTGATGATCGAAATCAGTGGAACCGAGGGAAAGGTCGAGGCGTTCATCGAACTGATGCGGCCCTATGGCATTCTGGAACTGGCTCGCACGGGACGAATCGCGATGGTTCGGGGCGAGGCTCGACCAGTTACCGGCGAGGAAGGCCAATGAGTACCGCTTCCGGGAAGATTGTCCTGCCAACCCGTCGGCTCGACCCTGCTCTTGGCGAGTTGCTGCGGAGTTTGAAGCCCGGAGACAAGATCCGGGCCATTCAGACCATTCGCGTTGGGTCGCGGAAATGGGAGACGACCACCTATGGTACGTTCCGGGAGATCGCTTACCTGGAAACCGGCATCACCACCGAACGGGTCAAGGAAGATGACCTCGTTGTCCCCATCGTCCGCTTCACCAAGCCAAATGGGGAACTCTCTTCGATCTGCATCGATGAGCATACTCGGGTGACAAAATTGTAGATTTCAGTGTTCAGTGTTCAGTTAAAGAACTCA
>DASZJS010000391.1:0-4498 GCA_035947935.1 Gemmata sp.
AGGCTGGCGGAACCACCGATTCCGGTGGAATCCAGCAGGTCGCTCTCTTCCGGACCTCTGGGTCCACGACGGGAGGCGACTGCCAAACGTGTGCCCACGTTCCCGGAACAATGACCGGGATGCCGACGTGGAACAGCGACATCATGTCGAGGGTTTACGCATGTGCCAACGGCAATTGCAATGCTGGTGCTCCCGGTTACGGGCAGTCTCCGTATGGGCCGCTTCCCGGGTTTGAGGGTCGTGGCATCATGCCCGTGCCGAGCATGGGACCGCCCGGAGCGGTTGCTGCTGTCGGAGCCCTTCCGTTTGGTGGTGGAGGAGGTGGAGCTGGCGGGGCGCAAGCCGCAATGGCTAACGGACGGAGTTCGATCAAATTTACTGGCCCCGCGGGCATGAAGATCACCTGGCAGTTGCCGACTGGTGGGTTTAACTCGGAGGCTACCGGCCTGACAGCACCCAAGGAATACAACTTCCTCCAGGGGCAAACTTACCGGCTGCGGCTGACCCAAGTGTTGCCGAACTTCCCGGGCAAGTCGTTCTACCCGACACTGGAAATTGCCTCGGGTAATCCGAAATCGGTGACGTTCCTGGCTCACTCATCTGTCCCGCTGACGTTCACGAACGACGATTTTGAACAGGCCAAGTCCGGGAACCTGGTGGTGAAGGTGGTCTACCTGCCGGATCGGGAAAACCAGGATTTCGCGACTGTGGCGGGTGCCGAGGAACTGGTTTCCACGCGACTGGAACCGGGTGCCGATCCGGTATCCGAAGCGCAGCGAAAGGGAACAATCCTTGCGATCGTGCGACTGGGCAACATCGACCTGGAGAATCATGCTTCGCCGACGATGACCTCTCCACCGCCTTCCATGTTGCCACCCCGGAGTGGGCCGATCATGCTCCCGGGTCCGACGCAAACCATGCCGGGCAGCGTACCGCTGGCCCCACCGAAGCCAATAACTCCGATGCTTCCATCCATCCCGATGAACCCATCATCCGGTGTCGGTTTCGGACCTGGTGGTAGTGGAGCCGCTTCGCCAGTTCCGCTGCCGCTTCCTCCGGGTTCCCAGCCGATCTCACCAATTGCTCCAGGAGCGGGTGGCGGACTTGGGTCCAACTTGCCTGGGATATTGCCGCCGATCGCTCCGAGTCCTGGCTCGGGTCCCGGTATCCCGACAACCCTGCCACCGATTAAGTGAGTTCTTCTCGCACGGCTTGCGTCAGCCTGTCGAGTTCCGAACTCGGTGGGCTGATGTCGCGCAGTGCGACGCGATCGGAGTTCCGAACGGCATATTGGGGGTTTCACCATGAACGTCGGAGTCATTCCCATTCTGGGAACACTCGCCATCGGTGGGCTGGGAGCAATCGCCATCGGTGGGCCGGCCACCCCTCCTGCGGCACCGCCTGCTCCTGCCTCCCCGGCGATCGTTCAGACCAACGGTCCCAGTGGGGTGATGCCCGTGCCCAGCATGGGACCACCCGGAGCGGTTGCGGCTGTTGGGGCCAACCCGATCGCGGGATCAGCGCCCGGAATCACAATACCCCCACCTGCTCCGCTTGTGGCTGGAAAGTTCCTGCTGCCGCAAGGAGTCCGGGTAACCGCGTTTCCTGGGTCGGAATTGGCCCGCATGTACGATGCGCCGATGGTAGTGGGGCTTCGGCCCGGATACGTGTTCCGATTCGAGTTAACCGGCCTGCCTTACAATGCTCGTCAATCGCTCTATCCAGAGGTCGAGCTTCATGGCGTTCTCGTCCCACGCCCAGGGATGAAGTACATGGACTATCCGATCCCGCTGTTCTTCACGCAGACAGACATCGATCAAGCCCTCAAGGGTGTCTTGATTACCAAGGTGATCTACCTCGAAGACCCGGAAAAAGCGATTCCTATCACGATTCAGTCCGATTTCCCTGTTGAAACACCCGATGGAACCGAACGGGAGGCGATCAACAACGCCCAGGAAAACGGCCGGTTGATGGCAATTATCCGACTTGGGAATCGCAAGCCCACCCTCCAATACCTCCAGACCGTTGCGCACACTGGCACTATTCTGTTACCGGGAGAGCGCTACCTGAAAGCACCGACGTTGCCGCCAGAGTTAAAATACTTCACAGTGCCGCTCTACGACCCATTGCTTGGGTCGAGGATTCCGAAGGAGGAGTGTTTCCCAAATGGAGGAGACAAGAAAACCATCCTGGGAATTGGTCCCGACGGTCAACTCAATGGGCTGAACGCAACGGATGTCTCTGTCGAGTTCACGAGAGACGGCAAGCGACGAGTGGCCACTTCAAACATGGCATCCATCTGTGCTCCGCGATTCCTGATCCGGCGGGCAGAAGAGTTTCCGAACGGGTTGAACACCGCGCAGATGATCGCTTCGAATGTCGGACAGACGAGTTCCGCAGCGATGAAGGAACGGATTGCTCCGATGACCGATATCGCCCGCGAGAAGGCGAACGAATATATCGGTCGCGTGCGTCCCTCGAGTTACGTGGGGAAACTCGGGACAAGTTTCTTCATTGGCACCAGCAAGCCGATGGCCATTGCTCAGGTTGAGGGAGTTCAAGTACTGGGTGCGCTGGTCGAGCCGGAGCAGTTGACGGCATCTCCCTCGCTTGGCCCGCTGACGGTGACGAAGATCATCGACCCACCCGGGCCAAAGCAATCCGGGGATATCGTGACAATCACCATTCGTTACGCCAACACGGGACTGAAACCTGTCTCGGAGCTGGTTGTGAGCGACAGCTTGAGTGGCCGTCTGGAGTATATGCCCGGCTCGGCCGAGACGGATCGGGCTGCCAACTTCACGGCTGCGGAGAACGAGGCCGGATCGGTCGTGATGCGTTGGGAACTGCCGGGCGAATTGTTCCCGGGTCAGGCTGGCACCATTAAATTCAAAGTAAAGATTCGGTGAGGTTTTTTCGCAATTAATCCCAGGTCGAAGGCTTAAAGCCGATGGCCTGGGCGGTCTCATCTCTTCCATGAATACTCGCATTGAGCGAGTACATCAGTAACGCTGCCGGATATCGGCCAGAGATCGCCTGGCGAGCGGCCAGACTCCAGAACCTCACGGATGGGGTCGAGGAAACCCGACTCATCCTGTCGTCCACTGGCCAATGCAATACGCTTCAACCCATCCGCTGCGATTGTCACGGCCTCCGTACACCACCCAGCGACAGTCCTCCCGCGATACTCTGCCCGGAGTCCCTTTCGGGTTACCGCCTGCGACAAAGGACAAACTTCCGAGGCCGGGAAGGCCCGGGCCAGTTCAGTTGCGGCAGAGAGTGCCTGACGGTCGTAAAGCAAGCCTTTCCACACTGCCGGAACCGCGATTGCCAGCGGCGTTGGGGCCGCATCGGCCCCACGGATCTCCAGAAATCGCTTCAGCCTCACCTCGGTAAACACCGTGGATATGTGAATGTCCCAGTCATCCAGCGTTGGGTATCGACCATCCAGCCCGCGTTCCATCCAGTCGCGGAAGGTGATTCCCTGTGGCGGCAGCAGAACGCCATCGGCATCGATAAACAGCAAGGGCACATCGAGTACAAAGTCGGCCCATCGCTCGAAATTCACTTCGCCATCGAGCAGTTCGACCAGAAATCCCGAGCGATCCGGGTCCATTCCGTGCCAAATCTCTCCGCGAAACGATGCGAGCCCGGTTGCTTTCCCGGCGTAAAGGGGAGCGTTGGCGAACGCCGCGTTGATGATGGGGCTCAAGGTAAGTGCCACGGCAAATTTCTGCCCGGCATCGGCTTCATTCGCGTAGTCGAATGTGACCTGTGTACTTGCCGTCGCCTTCATCATATGCAGACCGTACCGGCACTTTGTCGGCAGGTATTCAGCCATGAATCGATGTCGTGGTCGGGGATTCAGCGGAATTTCTTCGACCGCGCTGAACGGCGTAACACCGGCAGCGGTCCAGGCGATTTGATTGGGGTCGGTGACAGCGCGCAGTTCATCGAGATGTCGATCGAGTTCGGCTTTCAGTTCGGAAATGTGGCTGGCTGGCTGGGTGGAGAGTTCGAGTTGCCCGCCGGGTTCAACCGAGATGGTGGATCGAGAGCGAGTGAGTGCAGTGAGCCGCTCGGCTTCCTCGTGTCCTTCCCACCCGAACCTTGCGGCGAGCCAATACAGAACCTCCTCAATCCCGGCATCAAATCCGATCTGGCGACCGGTTTTGCGATCGAGGGCAAGCTTCTCGAACTCGGCCCCGACGCGCCATCGATCGGCCGTCTTGGCCCCGGATGTGAAATAGGCGATCAGAGCGCGTGGAGAAACAGGGATAGCGGTCGCCGGGTCTCGGCGCAGGTGTGTACTCATCGGGCCAGCCGTGGGAACTTTGCGAATGCGGGGTGGAGAGGAGACCCCGAAGTTACCGCTTACGGTACGATTGCCGGCCCGAAAAACCAGGAGACAGGACACAGGACACTGGTGGAGAGGTTTCCTGTCTCCTCAGTTCTCATCCTGCTTCTTCCATACCCAGAGCAGGTTGGCGAAATCGTC
>DASZJS010000392.1:0-3300 GCA_035947935.1 Gemmata sp.
ACTGAGAACGAACTGGGGGTATTTTCCTGTGACACCGGCGAGCAGATATCAGCAAAGGTTGGGGTTTTCAACGACCGCCAACTCGCCTTCAGCCAACTCGCCTTCAACGCGAAGAGTGAAGCTCTGTACTATACGGGCCGCCCGGCAGGCTTGGTGTGGGTTTCCCCGACCACAAGTTCATCAAGAGGTGGGGTGCAGTGCATATCCCCACTGTGGTTCGCGGGTGGAGTCGCAATGTCGCCCGATGGAAAAACACTCGTGGCAACGCGAATTGGACCGCACCAGGGGGCGACGCTCGATCGATGGTCGTTCCCCGGCTATGAATCGCTGACCGGGTTCGATTTCTGGTCGCCGTTTAAGCGACTGGCGTTCAGTCCGAGTGGGGAGTTCCTGGCGGGAATCGATCTCGAATTGTTTGAGTTGCGCATTGCGGTCACGGGCGGATTGAATGGCCGGCAACGGCCCCGAGACAGGACCAGTAAAGCTTTTCTGGCATTTCCCCGACATGGTGAAACGGTTGCGTTCGGATGGGATGAAGCATTTTACATCATGGAAACCCGGGCGGGCAATGTGTTGAAGCGCATCGCATCGCCGGGCAAGCCGTTTGTGGATGCAGCGTTCACGGGAAGTGGTCGGCATCTGGCTACGGTGGATGGGACGGATGTGATGCGTGTCTGGTCGGCGGACTCGTGGGAAGTGGTCTGCGAATACGACTGGCGAGCCGGTGGCTTGACCTGCATCACTGTCGCGGCCGATGGGCTCACTGGGGTTTGCGGCACCAACGATGGCCGCCTCGTCGCGTTCGATGTGGATGAATAAGGTGGGTAACAGTTCATCGCGCCAGAACTCCTCTCTCCTCCCATGTCATACTTCTCAACTCTCACTTCTTGTTGAATTCCGCGACCTTGTCGCTGAGCTTGGACAGGGCTATCTCCAACACCTTCACACGGGCTTCCAGAGCAGCTACGCGGCTGTCGTCGTTCATCGGATCATAACGGGTGACCTGCGGCATGGGTCTCTTGAGACCTACCTTCTCCTCAAGGTGCTTTCGGATGATGGCCTCTGCCTCCTCAAGAGACACACTGCCGATTTCGACCCGACCGCCGTAGGCGGGGTCCAGCGCGATCTTGCCACTGGGCTCAACCAAGAATACGCCATCGTTGCTAGTACCCGGCACACCGTTTGGGATCAGAATACGCAGCCGGTCTCCTGGCTTGATGCGGTCATCCACTGGTTTCTGCTTCGGCTCCGGCGGGTTCGCCGCGGGCCGAGCCGTGTCGGGTGGCGACTTGTCGATGGGTAGAAATTGTCCTCCCGCATCGGCTCTCGGTGAACCATCTGCGGTATACCACAGGCCAACCGCGACGGTGACGGCGAGGACCGCCCCGGTAACCAGTTTCAGTTTCACCTGCGTCATCATCGTCAATACTCCTTGCGCGAGAGTTGCCGGGACTGTGCCTCGCTCACCCATTGTGAACGCTGCCACAGCCAAGCTTGTCGTCTCTGCCAAACCCGAAGGCATCACTACCGTCAAGCTCATCAGACCAGAGATGCCGATGGGCAGCCCAACGCCACGCCGGGCCAACCTGACCCGGAGTAACTCGCGGGCATGTTCCAGTCGGCGGCGAAGTGTACTGAGGCTCAACCGCATCTCTCTTGCTGCATCCTCTTGAGTTCGTCCCTGAAGGTGACAGGTAATTAAGGGAGACTTGTACTTGTCAGGGAGCCGGTGCAATTCCTCTTCCAGGAGTGCGAGCCCTTCCGACTGGTCGTGATCGGTCGAGCCAGGATTGGAAAGGTGGGCAATTGCACGCTCGTGCCTGTTCCGGCGGCGATTCTTGTCGCGAAGTCTTAGCGCGACTTGCTGGGCGACACCGAACAACCACGCGCCAAGCGATTGTCTATTACGTACCGATGTGGCCCGTTTGGCCAGGACCAGGAAGGTGGCCTGGAAGGCGTCCTCAGCGTCCTGCTCGTGATTCAGGACTCGGCGACAAACCCCAAGTACCATCGGCCCATGTCGGCGGACCAACTCGGTGAATGCCGCATCATTCGCCGCTACGGTGATGAGACCCAGCAGTTGCTGGTCGGTCACCGGCGGCGTCGCCATCCGTAGAAGTCGCTCCGCGTTCTCACCCATCGCCCTATAGTCCCGCGCCGATGGGCAGACTGTTCAAGTTTTTTTCCGTCTTGGCGTTGAATTGCCGTCGGATCGTCCGCACCAATTTGACTTTGTTTAGCAGAATCGCTCTTTTTTGTCTCTCGTTCTTCAGAAAAACGACAAGTATATAAAACTGGCAATACATCATACAGTTATTAGGTATAACCCCGCGTTTCCCCCAGGAACAATTATATTCTTAATGTTGTTTGAATTATTAGGCACACTGGTCCTGAAAAAGGTCGTTTCTGCCAAACGAAGCTAAATTATTAAAACTCGTCCAAGATATGATTGAAATTGATGTTATGTCGATATATGAGTGGAAATTTGAGCTTTTTTTGGCCTCTGGCGACAGAGGAGAAAAACGCTGCAAACAGTTGCGAACACAGCGCCCTGCAACTTGGGAACGCGCTTCCGTCCGGTTACGCGGAGAAGAAACCTGAGTTTCCGCATTCGTTTGGAAAGCAGGTGATTGGCAAGCGAATCCGGCGGTTTAAGATGGGTGGTCTGTAGCGTTTCTATCGCCGGGGGAACAACATGCGATTTCGCTGCCTGTTTGCGGTGTTTTTGTTCGTTGGCATTGCCACTTCACATGCCCAGTTCGCTGCGGCCGATGAGCCCAAAGACTTTGCGGCTATGAAGTATCGGCTCGTCGGCCCTTTTGCCGGCGGGCGCGTTTGCCGAGCCTGCGGGGTTCCCGGTGATCCGCTCACTTACTACGCCGCGACTGCTTCAGGTGGGGTTTGGAAGTCGGTCGATGGTGGGCATGTCTGGAAGCCCATCTTCGAGGATCAGCCAACGAGTTCGGTTGGGAGTATCGCGGTCGCGGCAACTGATCCGAACGTGGTTTACATCGGCACCGGTGAGGCCAATCTCCGGGGAAATGTGTCGCCAGGGGCGGGCATCTTCAAAAGCACGGACGGCGGTAAAACCTGGAAGCATGTCTGGAAGCAGATCGGGCAGATTGGCACGATTGCCGTTCACCCAAAGAACCCAGAGGTAGCGTTTGCGGCCGTGCTGGGTCACGCATTCGGGCCGAATAGCGAACGAGGAGTCTACCGGACGTTGAATGGCGGCAAAACGTGGGACAAGGTGCTGTTCAAGAACGATGAGACTGGCGCTTCGGATGTGGCGATCGATCC
>DASZJS010000393.1:0-4964 GCA_035947935.1 Gemmata sp.
GTATGGACAAGTATCCGCAGGTGCTGGAACCGCTGCTGTTTTACATCCTGCACCGAGCGAATGCCTCAGTCCATGCCCTGGATCTGGCTACAACCTTCAAGGTGTTCGTGATGGACGAGGCTTGGCGCTTCTTTCGCAACCTGACCATCAAGCAGTATGTCGTTGAAGCCCTAAAGACGTGGCGGAAGAAGAACGCCGCCTTGATCCTGGCCACCCAATCGGGCGACGATCTCTATCGCTCCGAACTGTTGCCGGTGATTGTTGAATCGAGTGCAACCAAGATGTTTCTCGCCAATCCGGGAATGGACCGCGCGGCATACCGCGAGCGATTCCATCTCAATGAGACCGAAGCCGAGCTCATCGCTCGCCTGATTCCCAAACAGCAATTCCTGATCAAACGTCCAGACCTCGCTAAGGTGGTCAACCTTCACGTTGACCCCAAAGGATATTGGCTTTACACCAACAGCCCCTACGACAACGCGCGACGCCGCGAAGCTTTTGACCGCCACGGATTCGAGCGGGGCCTGGAAATTCTCGCCAAGGAGACAGCAGCATGAAAAGATTGGTTCAGTCGTTCGTTCTTATTTTCGCGGCTTGTGGCCCGGCCTTGTTTGCGCAATCTTCCTCGCGCCAAACGACTGCCGCTCTCTCGGCCAAACCGCCCGAGGCAGCGGCAGTTGTCCCTCCTGTTCTTTCGGCAACGGTGGTTTCCTATGGTGAGCGGGACGTAGTACGACTGAAGGCGAAGCTGCGTTACACGACCCTCATCGTTCTCCCGAAGAACGAGCAGATCTTGGACTTTACCTGCGGCGACAAGGACTTCTGGATCGTCAATGGCACCCAGAACTTCGCCTATGTAAAGCCGGCAAGGGCCAATTCACAGACCAACCTCAATCTCATTACCGCGAGTGGCAATGTGTACTCGTTCGTGTTAAGCGAGGTCTCCGGTAGCGCAGGCATAGACCCGGACCTTAAGGTGTTCGTCCAGCCCAAAGACGGCCCAATGATTTCCGCCTTGAATGGCGCACCGAAGTTTGTCTCTGCAGCCCAGGTCGAAGACTATCGTCAGCAGATCGAGATGGCCAAGGAAGAGACGCGCCAAGCAAAAGGCACAGCGCAGTCAACCATCGACCGTGAGGTGGCGAAGTTCCGCGGCGATTATCCGACCGGACTCAAGTTTGTGTATCGCTTCGAACGTGAGCAGAGACCGTTTCTGGTCGATGCCATCTATCACGACGACAAATTCACCTACATCCGCGCTAATCCTCAGGAGACACCCGCGCTCTACGAAATCAAAGATGGCAAGCCGAATCTGATCAATTTCGAGTACCGCAATGGGACATACATCGTCAGCAAGATTCTTGATTCGGGATACCTGACCATCGGCAAAGCGCGAATGAATTTTGTTCGCCAGGAATAACAGTGTTGGCTGCCAGTGGCAAGGGCCGAGACAAAATGGGACACACACCACGGTGACCACTGAGTAATACCTGGGAGGGTGATGGATGGCAGAAGGGAGCGCAGAGCAAAAACCCCCCGCGACGGTAGAGAACCGTGCCGCGAAGCCTCTTGGAATTCTGCCGAAGAACACCCAAGCCATGGTCATCGCTGGAATCGCCGCTGTAATGATGGGCGCAATCGCTTTCTCCGGCTCCGGTGCTCCCAAGACCACAACCAAGCCCACGTTGCCCTCAAGTGCTGTGGTCGATCCCAATCAGGCGCGGATTGCTGAATATCGGCAACGGCTGGACGAGCAGGCACGCAAGCTGGCAGCCGAACAAGCGCAATTTCTCCAGAGTAAGCAGCAATTCGGCGCCGCGTCCGGAACCGAGACCGGGGCGAGCTCTCCGGCTTCCGCCGGCCACACAGACGAAAACAGCATTGAGAATGACCGCAAGCGGCGGGCTTACCTATCGCTCTTCGCATCGAACGTTGCGCTTAGTTATCGCAAAGACCAGCAATCCTCCGCTGCTCAAAATGCCGCTCCGAACGCGAGCACCGGAACCCAGCCCCAGCTCTCGACTTCCCCGATCGAAACGCCTTACGGAATGTTCGTCCCGTTTAACGCTCAGGCAGCTGCCCAATCCTCGCGGAGCGACCCGGGCAAGCAGGAAGCTGAGACCGAACCGACCAACTCGGACGAGTACAGTGAGGCCAGGGCGGGCCGGAAAAATGCCCGCGATCGGTTCGCCGTCCTCAATCAGTCCGAAGGCAAGCAGTACCGCGTGTTCGAAGGCACGGTTCTAGAGGCAGTACTCACGAATCGGCTGAATGGCTCGTTTGCGGGACCGGTCAACTGCATGGCGACGTCCAATGTTTACTCGCATGATGGCCAGCAGCTGCTGATTCCGCAAGGCAGCCGCATTCTCGGGGAAGCCAAGCGCGTAACCACGTTCGGCCAAGAGAGACTGGCGGTTCTGTTTCACCGGGTCACCATGCCCGATGGGTACTCCGTGAGTCTCGATCAGTTCAAAGGTCTGAATCAGGTTGGCGAGACTGGTCTGCGCGATCAGGTCAATCGCCACTATGCGCAGATCTTCGGGACCTCACTCGCGATCGGAGCCATTGCAGGGCTGGCCGAGGCAGATACGCGCGCGAGTGCCTTTCAATCGTCAACCGACGCCTATCGCCAGGGTGTCGCGAGCAGCCTCTCGCAGTCTTCGTTGCGCATTCTCGACCGTTATCTCAACGTCCTCCCAACTGTGACCATTCGCGAGGGGCATCGGGTTAAGGTCTATTTATCCGACGATCTGCTGCTTCCCGCATATCAGAACCATCGCATGCCAGGGGATTTATGAATACGAAAGAAGAAGCGCCATCCAGTGTTTATTGGCTATATCGCTACATTTTTCGCGGAGTTGGCTGGGTGGCTGTGGCCGGCATCCTCACGTGGCTTTACCTGTTCTTTAGAGCAGGAGGGCACCGATGAGTTAAAGGAATGAGTCAACGAAAGGAGCAACCAAAACATGAAGCTCACGAAATCTCGCAAAATCGCTATGGTCGCCGTTCTTGCCGCGATCCTCGCACCGGCTGCCTTCGCCATCTTGGGCCTCGGTGACATCGTCTTTGATCCCACGAATTTCGGGAAATTGGTCGAGCAGCTGGCGCAGATGGACCGGCAATACACGCAATTGGTTCAGACCTATCAGGTGGTTACTGCCCAGTACGAGCAGATGATTTCGATGGCGAAGATGATCCCAGCCAATCTGCGCGTGCACTACCGCGCGCTCATCACTCCGTGGCGCAACTCGACTGCGACGAACACCTACGGAACCACGGGAGGATGGGTCGCCGCCATCAATACCGGCAACGATGTCCCGGGCGGCTATCAGCGGGCAATCCAGCCGCTGAACGCATACGGCCCAGCCCTGGGAAACATCCCTGCCGACCAGCTTGATCGTGTCAAAACCAACTACGCAACGGTGGAACTGACAGATGGCGTTAACCAGAGCGGAATGGATCTTGTCGGTCGTCTCCGCGCCAATGCCCCCGACGTAGAGAACTCCATCCAGAGCCTCGAAGATGATTCACTCTCAACGGATCCGGACCTTAACACTGAGGTTTCTGTACTCAACAAAATCAATGCGGCTAACGTAATTGCCCTGCGGAACGGCCAGGACGCCAACAAGCTGCTGGTCACATTGGCAGAACAACAAATCATCGAGGCCAAGCGGAAGCGCGACGCCGAGGCCACAGCGATCAACAGCCACATTCAGTTCATGACACAAGAACAGGCGGTGCTGCACGCGCAGGCCGGTGACCCGAGCGCTCGCATGCTCGCCTACCGCATGCCTTAAACCAGGCGGATCCCGTTGACCCACGGGAACCTGGGAGCCGATGCTATGCCGCCCGAAACCATGAACGATCTCTTCGCATTTTTGACCAACCTCATGACCACACACGCGGCCATGTTCCAGGCGTTGGGCTTGAACCTGTTTCGGGCCTTGGCCATCATCCTGATTGTATGGTTCGGGGCAAAGAGCGCACTCGCGTCGGCTTCCGGCGGTTTCGGTTTTCAGCTCGATCACTTTGCAGCTCTGTTGATGACCATCTCCTTCGGTTTCGCAATGATCACGTTCTATGACCGACCGCTGCCCGGGATGGGAGTCAGTTTCTACCACCTCGTCATCGATCAGGGAACAAACCTAGCAAATGCGCTGAACAATGGCATCGTGACCGAGTTGTGGAATCGACTGAACACCATCTACTTTGAGACTGAGCAGCCGGGTATTTCGATCGCGATCAATGCCCTCGAAATCCTCCGCTACGTGGTCACGGTTTTGGCTCTCGCAGCGGCCGAGATCGCATCCTTTGAGGTGATTGCCTTCGGTTACGTCGCGGCGGCCATTGCCGTCTTGCTGGGTCCCATTTTCATTCCGTTTTTCATCGTGCCCAAGATGGAATGGCTCTTCTGGGGCTGGTTTAAGGCGCTCCTGCAGTATGCGTTCTATCCCGTCGTGGCCAACGCCTACATCTTCGTTTTCGGCCAGCTTCTCATCCACTTCGTGGACTCCCATCCACCGCCCTATGACGGCGCCACACTGGCTGTGCTGTTTTTGCCGTTGTTGTTTCTGCTGATTGCTTTCACCTGGGGAGTTCTGCTGATCCCTTCGCTGGTGAACTCGATCTTTGCCGGGCGCTCGGGTGAATCCACAGGACTAGCTCACTGATCACACTACGGAGATCTCAATGTCTGCCGCACAAGCCTTGCCGCCTCCCATAGAAGAATTCAATGCCGCCAAGCGTCATTACGTTGAGCAGTTTGGCGCGGCATTGGTCTCCAACAGCTATTTGAAGATCACGGTGGTGTGCTTAACTGCCGTCTCGATCGCGCTGGTACTGCTGAATATCCGAATCTCGCGAGCACTCCATGAATTGAAGCCACTCATTATCCGTATCGATGATGTAGGACGGGCCGAGGCCATCACCTACGAAAGCTTCCAATATCAGCCACGGGAAGCAGA
>DASZJS010000394.1:0-6416 GCA_035947935.1 Gemmata sp.
TGTCGCAGTAGGTTTGATTGCATGCGGGATCGCGTTCGCAACCTTTTCGCCGATGGCCAGCGAAACACCGGACGGGCCGATGAATCCATCCATTGCCGCTCCCAAGACGGACGAAACTAGCCGCGCCAATGGCCCAGGTGAAGCCCTTCCGATTGCCGCGGTCGCCCGACTCGGCAGCGTCCGCCTGCGGACCAGAGGGGCCGTCGAGCGCATGGCCTTTTCTCCGGATGGAACAAAGATCGCCTCATGGAGCGGGGACTCACACGTCAACAATTCGCTCATCGTCTGGGACACGAAGACGGGTCGGGCGCTACGCCGCGTTGATCTGCCGGGAGCGAAGGTCGATCAACTCGTGTGGCTGGCCGATGGTCGTGGAATCGCGCTGGTCCGGTCGAGCTACGACGACCCTGTCCCGTTCATCTGGGAGTTCACGGACGAGAAGGCCGAAACGCCCGAAGTGAAGCCGCGCGGGGGCAGAGGTGGCGGCCTGATGAAAGTTCCGAATCAAGTGGAGGACAACGAACACGATGCGTGTTACGCCATCAGTCCCGATGGGAAGATGCTCGTCATCGGCCGTGCCGGAGAACTGGCGTCGGATCGCGAAGTACAGTTGTGGGAGTTGAAGACCGGTGTGAAGACGAACGCGCTCAAGCCCCTGAAGGGGGGCGTCATTCACCCCGGCAACTGCGGAGAAGTCTACTTTACCCCGGACGCGAAGACGCTCGTCGTGTTCACCCGCGCGAAGTTCCTGGGTAACGACAAGTTCGAGAGCGAACAACTGGTGACCGTGTGGGACGTGGCGACCAGCAAGGAGAAGTCGCGTTTCAAGGCCCCGCGCCCGGCCACGAATGGCAGACCGACCGTCGCTCTCTCGAACGCAGCTCTCGCCATCGGGTTGGAAAACGGCGACACCAGCCTGTGGGATGTAACCACCGGCAAGGAGCGGACGCTCGTTACGGGGCATATCAGCAAAAAGAAACATCAGGGCTTCGGCACTTACGCTGTCGCATTCACTCCGGATGGCAAGACACTGGCGACCGGCGGCCGAGACTGCGACACCAAACTGTGGGATGTTGCGTCGGGTAAGCTCCTCCACAGGCTCGTGGGACACTACGTCTGGGTGGAATCGCTCGCTACCTCGCCGGACGGGAAGTTGCTCGCCTCGGCTGGACAGGACGGGATGATCCGCCTGTGGGACACGGCGACCGGGGCTGATGCGTGCCCGCTTCCCGGCCACAAGTACAGCGTCGGTAACGTCGTCTTCAGCCCGGATGGCAAGATCGTCGTCACGGCCGGCTGGGACAATACCATGCGGTGGTGGGATGCAGCCACCGGTGTCGAGCGGCTTTCGATCGCGGTACACAACGGCATCATGGGGCTGATACTCAGCCCGGACGGCAAAGCCGTGCTGGTCGCGACCGACGATGGCAAACTGCGGACGTGGAACAGCGAGACTGGTCGTGAGACCACGCCCGCGAACCTGCCGGACGATGCGAAGTTCGCGACACTCTCCTTCACTCCAAACGGGAAACATCTGGTTGCCGCGTCCGGGCCGAAGGTCACGATCTGGGAATGGCCGGGGCTGAAGCTCGTCCGCACAATCGACCTGCCGAAGCCCGGCAAGTCGGTTCTCGCGAACCCGCCCGAAAACAGCGAGAACCGGTGCCAGGTCGCCGCGGTTTCGGCCGATGGGAAGTGGCTGGTCACCGTGGCCCATCGGTTCTGGACGAGGGAGCGCGACGGCCTGTCGTTCACGTATGGCGCGGACGGAGTCGCAGACGTATGGGAGTTCGCCACCGGAAAGTACGTCCGGCGGCTGGCAGAGTCCAAAGGGACGTTCCGCACCGGGACATTCACTGCCGATGGGCGGTTCCTCCTGATCGGGGCGGGCGGGACAATACCCGACCAGGATGGTGGCGAGGGAGAAGCGTTCGCCGGGGAAATAAACCTACTCGACCCAGTGGCGGGGCGGTGGGTGCGCTCGTTTGAAGTGCCGCCGGTCGCAGAGCACGTCTCCTTTCGACACGTTGGCGCATCCGTCCTCTCGCCGGACGGCAGGACGTTGTACGTTTCGTACAACACCGGCGAGATCGTCGCCTACGAGGTAGCGACAGGCAAGTCGCGGCGAGTGTTCGTGGGGCATCAGGGGGACATCGGCGGACTGGCCATCAGTGCAGACGGTCGGCGGCTGGTCTCCGGCGGTGCCGAGGGTATCGCATTGGTGTGGGATGCGACGTTGGCCAGTGCAACGCCCCCGCGCAAAACGCCCCTCACCGCGGCGGATGCGGAGAAGCTCTGGACGACAGCCGGGCGAGGCGACTCGCTGGCGGCGTTCGCCGCGATGGCGCAACTGGCCTCCTCACCGGACCGTGCGCTGGAGATTCTCCGGCGGGAGGTCAAGCCCGCGCCCTCCGCTCCCACGGACGCAATGCTCGACCGCATATTCGTGGACCTGGGCAGCAGTGAGTTCGCGACGCGAGAGAAAGCATCGAAGGAATTGGAGGAGTTCGGCGAATCGGCGATACCCGGTGTGCGGAAGCGGCTTGAGGGAAACATCTCCGCAGAGGCCCGTCAGCGGGCAATCGCATTCCTCAAGCGGGCCGAGACGCACCTGGACCAGATCCGGGCGGTGGAACTGCTGGAAGGGCTGGGCACACCAGAGGCGAGGAAATTACTTACCGAACTCGCGGCCGGTGCCCCCAACGCCCCCCTGACTCTGGATGCGGGGGCAGCACTGAAGCGCCTCAGCAAACGATAGACGTTTGTCGCGTTCCACACAGCGGTTCGCCCAATTCACCCCACGATCGATTCCACCACATGCGATTCGGCCTCCGTGGGCACATCGAGTTTATCGAACAATCGCTCCCAAACGCGCACGGGTACTTTCTTCGTGCGCCCGCCGTTCTGTTCGCGGATCTGTGGGATCGGCGGTTCTAGATAAACGACGCGCACACGGGCCTTGTACGCTGCACACAGGTCGATCACTTTCCCTCGCAGGATGCGTGAGACGCTTGTTGCATTCCACACGAACGGTTCACCGCGGCGAAGGAAGACCTTCGCCCGGTCGTAGGCTGCGGCGATCACCTCGCTTTGATTGTCGGCAGGGTCTACATCCAGTTCTTCACGGATGCCATCGAGCGAGATGACTTCACGACCCCCAGTGCAATCTTCCACCCAGGTATCCTTTCCACTCCCTGGCAAGCCGGAGAGGATTGTCACCTCGCAGCGTGAATCATCGAACAAATCGAGGGTTGGATGGGCCGTTGGTGTGCGGAAGTAGACGAATCGAGCATGATCGCTGGCGAACGCTCGCGGTCCTTCCCACACCAAACAGTCCTTGCAAAACTCCGGAAACAATCCGATCCGGGTGAATGTGTCATCGCCCGAGACCGCCACGATCCGCCCACGATGATCGGCCTCCGCGAGAATGGTGAGCAAGTCCATTCTAGCAGTAACCGCGGCTTGAATGACTGCTCGCTGGGGGTCCGTCTTCTCCAAATAATTGGCCGGCAACCCATGCCACCGAACCAGCCCAAGAATCTGCTCCCGGATGGCGAATGGTGTTCCGAGGGGAGCGAACGCTGCATCGTCGGTAAGAATCCGGCGAGCCTTGTACACACCCTTCACCGCGTGGCCCGGGGAACGCACGCGGCCATCATCTTCCACCCGTGTGCAGTCTGGCTTGGCGATATCGTGGAGGAGCGTCCCGGTAAAAGTGATGTGTCGGTCGGCCTCCGGCAGTTCGCGGAACGCAGGCAGGGCAGCCAACTCCTTGAGTACCATGCCCATGTGCGTGAGGACATCGCCTTCGGCGTGGAAAATGGGATCTTGCGGGCATTCCCCAAGCGGTTCGAGCCAGGGGAACGTGGTGCGCAACGCATCCACATCCACCCGCCACTCGGGAGGCTCCGGACAACCAGGAATACGCCAGATATCGGACATGGGAGGCTCTTTGCTCTGGTTCCTCTGTTGTTCGCCCTCACCCCCAACCCCTCTCCCCGCGGGAGAGGGGAGTAACTCTTGCTCCCCTCTCCCGCGGGGAGAGGGGTTGGGGGTGAGGGCTAATTCACCCAAACAATTCCGCTCCATCGCTCAACTGGTTCGGGATGAGTGGCCGGTCTTGCCAGTGGCCATCCGCGACGACTGTTTGCAGAAACTCGGGACGGACGAACTTATAGCGCCCGGTCACGGCCCCTTCTTTCTCCGTCTTGATGTACAGTCCTTCCATCTAGCCGCTGAGGTCGGTCTGACGGATGGCCCGATCGACATCCCACCCGAACCGTGCAACTTCCTCGCGGAACCGGTGTGGTGCATCTGCCGTGATGAAGTGCGAACGACCGATGAACGATCGCAGAATCTCTTCGCCCGGGAACTCGCCCGCATACAGCACCTTCACGGGTGTCACCGGCAACTCCAGGAGCAACTCGGCTCGACTCGGCGTATCGAGAAACTTGTCTGTATCGGTATCGAGGATGTCGAACTCCATGAAGTAATGGGGTAGGGCATCGTAGTACACCGAGTGCTTGGCATAGAGCCACTCGCCGTACAGGATGAATCGATCGCCAAGCCGTGCCAATAATTGGTCGGTCATCGCTCCGGCCCACTGCTTGAACAGGTTGAACTGTTTTTCTCGTGGCCCACCCAGGAGATAGTGCCCGCGAGATTGGAGGAGCAACGTCCCATCTGGTCCGAAGCTGACGCCGCAGTTCGCACCATCCATCTTCTCCTCAATCACGACATGCAGGTCCTTCAAGTCCGTCATCGGGACAGCATCGAGATCCTCATCGCCGGGCTGAAGCCGCGAGCCGACAAGGTGTTGCGTTCGGGGATATTTGCGAAGCGGTTGCATGGTGCTGAGCCCTCACTCCCGCCCTCACCCCTACCCCTCTCCCCAGGGGAGTGGGGAGCAAATCTTTCCCCTCTCCCCTGGGGAGAGGGGTAGGGGTGAGGGCGGACTGAGCCTTGGGTTATTGGACACCAAATTCGCAGGAAAGGTTCATGTTGGAACGATTAAGAACCGATTTCCAGTTCTGAACATTCGACCAGTAAATTTTCCCTGCAACCGAGCTTGCGCTTTGAGGTCGTGTGAGGTATTTAGGGGTGATTCGATTTTTTGGAAAGGGGGGGAATAGCTATGGCTATGCGCGAGAAGTATGGGCTGATTCCACATCTCGTCGTGAATGGAGCGGCCAAGGCTGTGGAGTTCTACAAGGCAGGACTGGGAGCGGTCGAGGTGGTCCGAATGCCGGACCCGCAAAGCGACCGGCTCATGCACGTCGAACTGAAGATCGGGGACTCGGCCTTTTTTTTGAACGATGATTTCCCCGAGCATTCCGGTGGGGTTTCACGCGCTCCGAAGCCAGGCACTCTAGCCTCGGTTTCCTTGCATTTGGACGTGAAGGATTGCGATGCCGCGGTTGCCCGAGCTGTCGCAGCCGGAGCAACCATCACCATGCCACCGATGGATATGTTCTGGGGCGATCGGTATGCGAGGATCGCCGATCCGTTTGGCCACGAGTGGTCGTTCGCACATCCGCTGAAGGTAGTTGCCTGAAATTCGCCCTCACCCCCAACCCCGCGGGAGAGGGGGCGTAAATCCTACTCCCCCTCTCCCGCGGGGAGAGGGGGTTGGGGGTGAGGGCGAACTACCTTGCACTCACTTCCCAGCGCGAAACGCATACAAGAACTTGTCGCTGCGGATGAACAGCGTGTCGTGGGCGATGGCCGGCGTTGCCCGCACACCTTCCGGAAGCTTTACCGAATAGACCACATCCGGTGCATCTTCTCCTGCCGCGATCACGGCGATGGTGCCCTCAAGTGATGCGATGTAGATGTGGCCGTTCGCAGCCACCGGCGAGGAGTAATACCGCTGACCGGCCTTGAACCGTTCGCCCTCGAACACTGGCTTCCCGGTCTTCGCTTCAAGACAGGTCATTTGCGGCCCATCCCTCAGCCAGTAAACCCGATCGCGGTAGACCAGAGGGCTTGGAACGTAAGGCAGGTTCTTGGTGTACGACCACATCACTTCACCCTTGCTGCCTGGCTTGATGGCCACCGCCCGGTTCTCGCCGCTCTTGAGAACCTTCATGTTCGTGTCCCACTCATCGCGCGTAATCTTGCCGTCCTTGTTCAGATCGTTGTTGTCGAAGAAACCTTTGAGTGGTGTCTTGTCGACACCTTCCTTGGTGAGGTAGCCGAGCTTTTCTTCACCGGCCATCTTGAGGATGTCGTCGAAGGTCGGCATCTTCATATCCGGGCCGCCTGGCGACCACGCAACATAGACGAGCAAGTCACCAGCCAGAACCGGTACGGTGCAGTTCACCGCGGGCAGTTTTCCAACAGCCCACAACTCGGAACCGGTTTTCAGGTCGTAGCCGGTGAGCGAAGCGGTTCCGGGAACCACGAGGGTCTTACGA
>DASZJS010000395.1:0-13944 GCA_035947935.1 Gemmata sp.
CGGCAATCACGATGCTCTGGAGCTGGGGAGGGGCCAGTCAAGTCGTTGGCCGCCTGGTGTCGTCGTTCAGCGTGAGCCAGTCCGGCGTGCTGACCGAGACGAACTGGTTCACTGCCAACCTCCCGGATGCAGGATTGGCCGCACTGGCTGCGAGTGATTTCACGCGGGACGATGCTATCACACGGAACGACTTCGTGGCGTTGCTGGAGGCCGTAGCCAGCAGGGGAGCTGTGACGGCCGACGAGTTACAGTCACTTCAGGCCCTGGTGAACAATAGCGGTCTGCTCAACATTCCGGATTACGTTGAGAACCTGGCCATGAAAGTGGTGGATGGCAATCCAGCCAATGCAAATTATCAAGGTCAGCCCCTGGGCAACCTCGGATTGGGATCCTCGACAACTCAAGTGGTCGAGCTCGTGGGAAAATGGTTTTATGGCACGGATGTGCCGGCTGCGCCGGGACTCACTTATCAACTGACGAGCGGCACTCTCTTCGGCACTGGTGGTCCCCAATCCAGCGACGTCATCCAGGGCGAACTGAACGATAGCTACCTCCTCACCACCCTGGGGCAGTTGGCATCATCATCGCCCGCGGCGATCGAAGCCATGTTTATTAACAATGGCGATGGCACGTACACGGTGCGGTTTTTCAATAATGGAAATACCGATTACGTTACCGTGAACCAGTGTTTCCCCGTGCTTAATCTTTCTGGCTCAGAACTGTTCTATTATGCCAATCTCGATGGATCCATCACAGGTTCCAGCAATATACTCTGGGTCGCTCTGGCTGAAAAAGCATATGCGCAGTTGGCGGAGGAAGGTTGGAGTCGCGGTGTGGGCGCGACCAACGCCTACTCATCACTGAACGGATCGATCGCGGGCGCAAATGTCTCCAACCAGATCTTCCCGCCGCTTGCACCGACGAATCAACAGGGTTTTGAATCCGTGTTGGCAGCCAATCTGCCTTCTAGCGGCACAGGGACTGCCAGTTCGGTGTCCTCGCTGAACCTACCTGATGCCGGTGTGGAGATCCTGGCTCAAAGCGATGTCGCGCGGGATGGGTGTCTGACTCGCAACGACTTTGTGGGATTGCTGGAAGCGGTTGCCAGCCGCGGCCCGGTCACCGGTGCGGAACTGGCATCGCTGCAAACTCTGGCGAACACCGGTAGCTTGTGGATGAATGCAAATCTCACCACGGGCAACGCCGGCTACGCTCAGAATCTGGCTCAGAGCGTGGTCGATGGCAACTCGGCCAACCTCTTTTACCAGGGTCAACCACTGGGCGACCTGGCGGTCAGTTCCTCGACGACACAGGTTCTCGACTTGTTGCAGAAATGGTTTTATGGAACGGACCTCCCGACGACTGAATCCGCAGTCCCGGGGAACAATCAAACGGTATCGCTAGCGAATACCGGTGTCGGCTACCCCTACGAACCGGCCGCGGGCACTTTGTTCAGCAGTTCAATTACTCCCAATGCTTTCGGAACTCTGGGAGCCCCCAGTTATAATGACGTCGCGCAAGGGGAGGCACCGGATTGCTTTTTCATGTCGGCACTGGGCCAACTGGCACTTCAGTTGCCCACTACGATTGAAAGCATGTTCATCGACAACGGTGATGGCACCTACACCGTTCGGTTTTATAACGGCGGTTCGCCGAGCTACGTCACGGTAAACACCGAAGTACCTTCGAATAGCGACGGCACCTTCGCATACGCCGGTTACTACCAGTATGGCCAGCCGAATCAAGTCTCCAGCAATGTCAACGTCCTGTGGGTTGCCCTTGCGGAAAAAGCATACGCTCAACTGGCCGAAGAAGGTTGGAGTCGTTCCGATCATAGCCAAAACACCAACTCTTATGATTCAGTTGCATACGGTCTCAGTTCGACAGTGATGGAGCAGATCACAGGCTCCTCGACAGGTAACACCTATTCCCCAGGATCAGTTACTCTTCAGCAGTTTTTGAGCGACATGAAGAGTCAAGTGATCTGCGTTGGAACACCACTTAATTACAATGGAAATGACCAGATTAGTTTCCGGACTACTGAAGGAATGATCAGTGTCGAACAGACGCTCGATGCCAACCACCTCTACATGCTCGATGGTTATGACTCGTCAAACGGGCTATTCACGCTCGTGAATCCATACGATGATGGAATTGGCGATCGCGTCGTTCGTCTTAACTGGGCTCAAATGCAGAGTTACATCTGTGATTTTGACGAAATCACTTTACCGACAAGCTAGGGTACGAGTAATGTCTGACCTTACTCAACTCCTCGATGATGCGGCAGCCGGCGATCGTTTGGCTGCCGCGAAATTGTTACCGCTCGTCTACGACGAGCTGCGAAAACTCGCGGCCGCCAGGATGGCCGCAGAGCCGGCCGGCCACACCCTTCAACCGACTGATCTGGTTCATGATGTGTTTCTCAGATTGGTTGGAACAGCCGATAGCGCTCGCTGGGCAAACCATAAAGAGTTCTTCTCTGCTGCCGCCGAGGCCATGCGCCGAATATTGATCGAATCTGCCCGCGGCAAACATCGGGTCAAGCGTGGCGGCAGGCCCAATCGGTTATCGCTGGATCCAAATCAACTGCCGGCTCCGGTAATAGATCTTGACCAGTGGATCGATTTGGATCTTGCCCTGACACGTTTTGAGGCCGTGGATGCCCAAGCAGCGGGGTTGACCAAACTTCGTATGTTCGGCGGGCTTTCCGTGGAACAGGCGGGCGAGATTCTAGGTCTTTCCCGTGCTAATGCTTTCCGGAAATGGACATTCGCTCAGGCCTGGTTGAGTGCGGCGCTCGCGGATCAATCTTCTCGTCCGTCTGAATGACCTCCAAGTCGCGAACACTTTTCACTTTTTTCTTGAGACTCGTCGCTGGGAAAAGACGCACTGTTGGTGATCCGGTAGTCGGACACTCTTGGAGGGATCGTCCAATGCGTTGTCTTTTTCTCATCGCGGGAGCATGCCTGCTGTCGCTCTCCGCATACTTCGATGCCAACCGGATTGCCGGGTACATCGCCGCCTACGGGAAGGATTATCCCGAGCCGTATCTCTTAATGAAAAAGACTGTCCGAGGAGATCTCAAGGGGTCGTGGCCAACACCGAATGTCTGGAAGGAGACGCGCGAATTCGCCATCAAAGAGGTGAGTTCGACAATTGGTGGATTCGATGCCAAGGGGAGAGCAGAACTGGCAGACAAAGTCAAGAAATTGCTCGATCGCGCATATGGCATGAGCGATGCACAGCTGAAGAAGGAGTGGTCGGAGATGGGTAAGGGTCTGCGTGGTGAAGTTGCCGCCGTCTCAAACTGGCATAAGCAAGGCCCCACCGGTATCATCAATCACGTTCTGGAGCGGGACTTTGCCGAGTTGTTCTCCAACCCGCGATTGCTCCCTGCCATTGAAGCGCGGGAGGATTACATAAAGAAAGCGTCGCGGTGATTGCCCATTATCGCAGAACGAGCTTAACGAACTGCAACGACAAGTAATCCCCAAAATCTCCAACTGGTCATCTCAGACCAGTTGGAGATTTACAATGCTAAAGCACTTCAACATCATCTAGGAAATTTCAATGCCCGCCGATCCCATCCGCCTCGAGGAAGTCTTCATCGCCGCCGCGGAGATTCCAGAGGCAGATAGGTCCGCATATCTCGACAAGGCCTGTGGAGCGGATTTGGAACTCCGTGCGGCCGTGGATCGGTTGCTGGTTGCCCATGCCGAACCGGCCAGCATTCTCAGAACAGCCGCCGTTCCTCCTCCGTCAACCGAGCTACACAGCCCGCAACCCGACATGGGGACCGTCCTCGCTGGCCGTTACACCCTTCTGGAAGAAATCGGCGAAGGGGGAATGGGCACGGTCTGGATGGCACGTCAAACTGAGCCTGTCAAGCGGATGGTCGCTGTCAAGTTGATCAAGCCCGGGATGGACTCGAAAGCCGTGTTGGCTCGTTTCGAGGCCGAGCGTCAGGCATTGGCCATTATGGATCACCCCAACATAGCACGGGTACTCGATGCAGGTTTGGCTTCGGATGGACGTCCCTTTTTCGTCATGGATCTGGTCAAGGGAGTTCCAATCACCCAGTTCTGCGATGCTCGTAAGCTGAGTCCCCGCGAGCGACTGGAACTGTTCGTTCCGGTCTGCCAGGCGATCCAACACGCCCACCAAAAAGGGATCATTCACCGTGATATCAAGCCGAACAATGTGCTGGTGGCGCTGTACGACGACCGGCCGGTTCCAAAGGTGATCGACTTCGGCGTGGCCAAAGCGACCGGCCAACCGCTGACCGAGCAATCACTCCATACCGGCTTTGGAACGGTGGTGGGAACGCCGGAATATATGTCTCCGGAGCAGGCGACTTTCAACAACCTGGATATCGATACCCGTTCCGATCTCTATTCACTCGGCGTCTTGCTCTACGAACTACTGACCGGCACCACCCCGATGGACAAAAAGAGTCTTGGGAAGGCAGCTCTCATCGAGGTGTTGCGAATCGTGCGGGAGGTGGAAGCTCCGCGACCGAGCGCGCGGTTGAGCACAATGGATACCCTGCCGAGTATTGCCGCCAATCGCAGCACCGAACCCAGTATGTTGGGCCGATTGTTGAAGCGGGAACTCGACTGGGTGGTGCTCAAGGCGATGGAAAAGGACCGCGCTCGCCGCTACGATTCGGCCAACGCTTTTGCAGCAGATGTGCAACGGTATTTGGATGGCGAGGCGGTGCTGGCTCATCCTCCGAGTTCCGCTTATCGATTGCGGAAATTCATTCACAAGAATCGTGCGGCGATGATCACTGTGGCCGCGTTTGTCGGGTTGCTCATCGTGGCAACGACTGTAAGTAGTTGGTCGGCGGTGATAGCAAAGCGTGCCGAAAGATTGGCGGAAGACAGGAGAATTGAAACTGAGGAGAATGCGGAAAAAGCAAAACGAGCTGAGGGATTAGCAGAAATCAAGAGAATCGAAGCAGAGGAGAATGCGGCACGAGCAGATGAAAGTATCGGGGAGTATTTCAACATGCTTGAACGAGCACTTCGTTCAAAGATCGACGCGGAGATCTTGGCAACTCGGCTACAAATTGATCTGGATTTGGCGACACTCCGAGAAGAGCCAAAAGTCGGTTTGCTTCGACTTGCTCGTTTACGCAAGAAAGAGACCCAGCTCGAATTTAAGCACAAGTTGGTCGGTGATGGAACAATCAGCCTTCCCGATGTGGAAAAGTCCAGATATCGCGATCTCCACGAATTCCTTACGGCGGCAGTCCTTACAACTGGTCAGGATTACGCTCAGCTCTTGCCGCCAATCACGCATGACGGCCAGGAAATCGCGGGCCTTTGGCATAGCCCAGACTATCGGACACTCCTCACCCTTGGCACGGATGGGACTGCGCGAACCTGGGAGACCCGGACCGGCCGGCAAATCGCCGTTCTCAGAAAGGGAAATGAGCGTATCGTGAATTGCGGTATCAGCGGCGATGGCAAGACCGCGTTTACGGAAGATGAAACCGGGATTGCCCGCTTTTGGGAGCCATCGGGCAAGTTCTGCTCGCAGACCCTTCCAAGGCCGAACGCTTACATGTATGTGGCTCTGAAAGATGGCGTGGAGTCGCTCATCTCTTTCGATCCTCACTATGATGGCGCGGCGATCAAACGGGACCGGTTTCTCGCGAAGGGAGTCTTGGTGGAGCAAAGGCCTGGCGACCCCAAAGGTCCTGCTCAGACTTTCATCCCTTACGTTGAACTATGGGACATCTCGACTGGGCAACGCATCGCACGGTGGACGAGTCGAGAGGCGTTCGATACCAGCTCTTTTTCCTTTCAGGGCGATGGACGTTGGATCACTGCCAATGAAGGCAAATCGACGGTTGCCGTATTTTCGGCGGATGATGGGAAATTGGCTGGTCGTCTCAAGCTACCCGAAAACGCGAGTGTAGAGAACGTCGGAGCCAGCCCGAGCGGACGAAAGATCTTAATCAACTTTTGGGATTCCAAGCAGCACACGGTCTGGATTTGGGACACGGAATCCTGGCGGCGCGCCGGGTCGCCGATTAACGGCGCAAGGGAGCAGAATTATCGCATTGCTGTGTATATTCATTTTTGGACAGATGACTTGATTGGTTTTCAACAAGGATCAATCGGAGGAGCCAATGATGATGATGTGCCATTCACTGATGTCATCCGGCTCGGGCAACCGGCAACTACGTTCACTATTGATAGTAATGTTTGTATCCCACTGCTGCCCTCAGGCGATTTTGTGCTGACGGATGGAGGCAAAATCATTGACACCAAGGCCCCCGGTCCTCGCCTGAGCCCCCCTACGGGCCATAAATACCACCCGACTTTATCCCGGTTCGCGGCGGATGGCCGGTTCGTCATAGTGGATAAGAATATGGTCGACACGCTCACGGATAAGTCATTCCCCAGTCCCGAGTGGCCAGACTTGGGAGAGAGCGGATACCAGCCTGGCTTTGGATTTCTCACTGCGGCACTGCGGGATGTGAACGTAGAAATGATCGTGAACAACAGGGTCGAGAGGACTAAGATCGGGACCGACCTGCAAGTACGCTTGCTTCCAACAGCCGCTCTGAAAGATATCCCTTTAGACCTCCTGGAATTGTGGATCAAGGTCGTCTTGCGCGGCGAGTTGGGTTCGGACGGGGCGTATGTAAAGTGGGATGAACCCACCTGGGAGAAGAAGCGGCAGGAACTCGCCACGAAGAAGGCACCAATTGCCGATTTTCCCTTCCCCGGCCATGTCGCAACAGACCGGCTACATTGGCTGCGAGCCGAGTTCGAAGCCGCGGAAGATGCCAACAAACCCCGACTCGCCAAGCAACTCCTCGCCCGTGCCGAGGCCGCTGGGGACAAGATCGAAGCAAACCGTTGGCGAAAATGGCTCGAAGCGAGTGCCAAGCATGCTGAGCTGCCAAAAAAGTGAAACCAAATTGAATACACCCTAAAGGAGCTTCATATGCACGCTTTCGCACGTTGTTTCTGCATGGTATCCCTAACGCTGCTCATTCTCGGGAAATGCCCGGCGGCAGACGACCCTGCGTGGCGGGTGGAAGTCGCCAAGTCCGGTAAGGCCGCCACTGCACTGGTCGAGCAGCCGGGAAATCGCAGCTACGGCTCAGCCTTCTGCGTTCATTCCTCGGGCATTTTTTTGACCAACGCCCATGTTGTAAAGTCCTTGGCAGGAATTGACCCATCTCTCAGGATCACACTCGTTCTTAACCCCGGCCAGAAAACGGAGGTGATCTATTCGGCAAAGGTGATCCGCAGCGACAATGAACTCGATCTGGCCTTATTGCAAGTCAATGGCGTAAAGGACATTCCCACCCTCAGCCTGGGCTCAGACGAAAAGTTGGGAGAACTGATGGAGGTTGTGGCCTGTGGCTTTCCCTTCGGCACAGCAGTGGCACCGGTCCAAAACGAATACCCGGCTGTCAGCGTTAATGCCGGCAGTATTACCTCCCTGCGTTACAAGAACGACCGCTTGCACCGAATCCAGACGGATGTGGTCCTGAACCCCGGCAACTCGGGAGGGCCGATACTGGACAAAAGCGGCAAAGTGATCGGAGTGGTTGTAGCGGGGATAAAGGGAAGCGGAGTCAATTTCGCCATTCCGGTCAGCACAGTGGCAGATTTTGTTTCTCGACCCGAGGTGCAGTTTGAGCCACCGACAATTAACGCTGCGAATTTTTTCAAACCCACTTCATTCGAGGCACGGGTAACAACGATCCTGCCGTCCAAGGATCAGTTGACCGTGGAGCTGATCCTGAAGTCCGCCAGAGGAGGCATGGATCGGACTTTTCGCATGGAACCCGCCGAGGGAATGTATCGGGCGACGCCCATACCGCTACCGAGACCACCTGGTCCCTTGTCGCTCCAAATGTCGGCCCGCTTTGAAAACGGCTCCCTCAACGCAACACTGACAGACCGTGCCTTCAAGGTCGGCGAAAAGGAGGTGCGACTCAGCGAAATCCGCAAGTGCAACTTCCAGTCCGGATCGGGAGTCGTACTGCTCAGTGGCACGCAGATTGAAGGAAAGATATCTGGCGTGGATGCGGTGCCGGTCCGTCTGGGCGAACAGACCGTGGCAGTGGATCTGAGTAAGGCAATTGAGGCGACATTCACACCGGCAGCCGAAACGAACATGCTTTGGTACACGCTTTCCGTGCGACAAGGTGAGAAGGAGATCCTCCGACGCTGCGAGAGTATGGTGATTTCGGGATTGATGCGTGCCCCGCCCCTCAGCACCGGTTTACCGGATATTAGACCCCCTGTTCTGGATGCCGATAAGGTCGAGTTGAAGTTGGAAGCTCCGGTTGCCGATCTGGCGGTTGGCGGTGGAGGTCGCTACCTTGTTCTATCCCTCCCAAAAACTCACAAGCTGGCAATTTTCGACGTCAACGCCGCGAAAGTAGTCGGACAGGTCCCTTTGAGTGAAGAAGGTGCTCTTTTCACTGCTGGTTTGGAGGACATTATTGTCGTCCTCCCCCAAGCTGGGATCATTGAGCGATGGAGCCTGACGACGCTGAAACGAGATATAGCGGCGACAATGCCCATCAAGGGTGTAATCAAGGCAATCGCCATGGGGTCAGCATCGCATGGGCCTCTGCTGGTCTTGTCGGCCGAGGGAAGAGAACCACTGGATCGCGCATCATACTTTGTCGTCAACACAGAGACATTGAAGCCGATTGGGAATGAGATCCTCGACAGATCTGGGCATATTACAAACCATCGAGATCTCATGCATCTAAGAGCTTCCGCGGACGGCAGGGTCTTTGGATTGTGGTGCACCAGCCACAGCCCTAATGGTCTGGGACTCATCTTTTTTAGTGAGGGCGGTGCCCAACTCTATCCCTATGCCGGTGCCGAACTGAATTCAGTTGGCACTGACTTCGGATACGTCGTTCCAAATTCTGACGGGACGATTGTTTATACAGAGACAGGCAAGTACGCCATCCCAATACAAAAGCCTTACTCGCCCAAACCAACAATTAGTAACCCGATGTTGCCTGCACATGGGAGTAACCACTTTATCAGATTGCCTGCAGTTCCGTTCAATTTCAAACTCACGGATCAGGTGATTGTTGCTTTGAAGACTGAGCAGGTGCCGGATTCGATATTGGAGCGACTGAATACGTTGAAGAATAGAGAGTGCAATCGGGAACTATTTCTGGGGTTAGTCAAGCAGCAATTCAACACGGCACAAATCAAGAAGCAATTCAATGCAGAGCAGATCGACCAATTCGTGATTCTTATTTTGAAACATGCTTTTGTCGGAAACCAAAACAGTACTACTACCACCATTGAGGCCCCCTGGAAAGATAAACCGATTGCTACCTTACCTGACCTCAGCTTGCCGATTTGGGTACTGGAAAGGTGGATCGCACACGATTTCACATACGATAAGCGCGTACATTTCATTCCCGAGGCTCGTCTGATCATTACGATTCCCAATAGCAATGATCGATTGATACTGCACCGGCTTCCCAGCACGGAAAATCCTGTTCTTAAAGAGCCAGGAAAGTGAAATTGCGTCGATCGAACGTACACTGCCCCTGAAGCATCAAATCGAAATGCGATAGGTGTTGGTCCCCATTGGACTTGAACCACAAAACATCCCGCTTAACAAGGCGGATACTCTACCATTGAGTTACACCAGCGTTCGGAAAGTTCCGGGGGCTGGAATCGAACCAACACTTCCGCGTTCAGAGCGCGGCGTTCTGCCGTTAAACGTACCCCGGAATGTCATCGAACAAAGTACGGGGAGAAGGAGTCGAACCTTCACGTTTCCGGGTTCAAAGCCCAGCGGCCTACCGTTAGCCCATCCCCGTATGCGTACAGCAGCGGTGGCAGGATTCGAACCTGCATCATGCGCTTTAACAGAGCGCCGCCTTACCGTTCGGCTCCACACCGCTGTGTGTTGCGACAAGGTGAAAAGCACCGGGGCCGGGCATCCCTTGCGGTGATGCCCGGCCCCGGGTGAATCCCTGGTTCCCTGTGCATCATCCGGTGAGGATGGTTGGATTAAACAATCCGAACCCGAACCCGCGTTGCGGGCATTGAGGGTTACGGGGCTGTTTGGGGAACCGGGTCATGATGAAAATGCTCCTATTTCTGCGTTCACCAACATAGACGCAGCACAAACCAGAAGGTTCGCTGCTCCCGAGAATTTTTTTCGACGATCCACGACCGCACTAAAACCGGCAAGAAGCCGGTTGCAAACTCAGCAATCCGGGCTTTTCAATCACTGCCGCCGTAATCGGGCGATGGGTAGCCGTCTTCCGCGTTCGGAGTGTTGGGGACTTGGCGAGTTGGCCACCCAATCGCGGCGGGGGTTGGCTCCGACACAGACGCCTGGTCGGCCTCGGCGGGCCGGGCCGGAATGAGTCGAAGGCGGATCGGTAGCGGCCGGCCATCTGGCCGATTCACCGACACAGATACTTCCTGTTCCTCAAGAAGAAGGAAACCCACGGGAACTACAACCCGTAGTTCACCCTGTTCGAGTTCAGCCATTGCATCACCCACGAGTGAGGGGAAGAGGACGCCGCGACTGGCGGTACAGAGGCGACGGCACCGAAGCGATCAGCACGGATGCGAGCCCGCGAGATCGTCGAGGTGAAGGTTGTGGGATGGTAGGGAGAGGAATCCCGCCTTGCTTAACTCCCACCAGCGGGTCATCGCACAGGATACCACGGAGAGAAAGTAAATGCGAGAATCTCTCTTCGGAAAACATTGGGCCGGGAACATCCTCGGCTAGGGGCGAGATCGTCTGAGCAATCCGATTCCAAACTGTAGTGCAGATTGCTCGCGATGACCGGAATGAAGGTACGGAAAAGGCCCACCGAAGGAGTACACGCGATCCAGACAGACGGTGTGGAGAAGGTAGGCAAGAAACGTAAACATGGCGGTGGTTTTCTGCCCGTGGGCATCAGTCGCTGGAAACTGAGAGGGCCGAGAGCTTACCATTCGAGAAGTATTGGTCGCCCAACGAGGAACTGCAATGTGCGAACGAATCGTTCTCGGCTTGGATCAAGCCAAAGCGCGAGCCGCAATGGTTATTGGCTGGATAGTTGTTCTGGCGATGGTTCTCCCTGTCTCCCGTGTTTGTGCTGCGGCACCGCCCAATGTCCTGCTCGTCATTACCGACGACCAGGGCTTTGGCGATCTCGGGATTCACGGCAATCCGGTCATCAAGACCCCGCAGATCGATGCGTTCGCGCGGAAATCGGTGTGGCTCAAAAACTTCTACGTCTGTCCGGTCTGCTCGCCCACGCGATCGAGCTTGCTCACCGGCCAGTACAACTACCGCACCGGAATCGTCGATACCTATCTCGGTCGGTCGCTGATGCGTCCGGACATTCCGACACTTCCCGAGTGGCTGGCGAGTGCCGGATATCGCACGGGCTTGTTCGGGAAGTGGCACCTGGGCGACAACTATCCGCTCCGCCCCGAGGATCGCGGATTCCAGGAGACGCTCTGGAGTCAGGGTGGAGGTCTCGCCCAGCCGAGCGATTCGCCGCAAGTCGATCCCAAGACCGCGTATTTCGACCCGGTGTTGAAGAAGAACGGCAAGGAAGCGAAGACCAAGGGATACTGTACGGATGTTTTCACCGATGCCGCGATTGAGTTTCTGTCTGCCGACAGTTCAAAGCCGTTCTTCGCTTACGTTGCATACAACTGCCCACACGCACCCTATCAGGTTCCCAAGGAACTCGCGGCCCCTTATGCCAAGCTCGACCTTACCGCCAGTGGGTTCCCGAAGATCGGCCAACCGTGGGCCACCGGGAAAGTGAACGCAGATGAGATCGCCGGGGCTTACGGGATGATCGAGAACATCGATGCCAACTTCGCCCGACTGTTAAAGACGCTCAAAGACAAGAAGTTGACCGATAACACGATCGTGATTTTCATGACCGACAACGGTACGGGTGGAGTGCGATACAACGCCGGGTTGCGAAACCGCAAGGGAACCGTGTACGAGGGTGGCATCCGCGTCCCCTGCTATGTCTGGTGGCCGGGCATCAAAGCCGGCGCAACTATCGATTCCCCAACCGCTCACATCGACATCGCCCCGACGCTGATCGACCTGTGCGGCGTAAAACTCCCGGACATCCACTTACCATTCGATGGCCAATCGCTGGCTGTGCTCCTTCGTGGTACTCAGATGCACTTGCAGGATCGCACGCTGTTCTTTCAGTGGCATCGGGGCTATGAGCCGGAAAAATATCGGTCGTTTGCAGCACGCGGACAGAGATACAAGCTGGTACAGGCAGCCGGTGCATTCCAGGAAATCAAAGGGCAACCGAAGTTCGAGTTGTTCGACATCGTGGCCGACCCGTTCGAGGAACGCGATCTTGCCACGGAAAAGCCGGACGAATTAGCGAAGTTGAAAAAGCAATACGAGGTCTGGTTTGCGGATGTGACGAAAGCGGGTTTCACTCCACCGCGAATCGTCATTGGTAGCGACAAGGAGAACCCGGTTCGCCTCAGCCGCCAGGACTGGCGCGGACCAAAGGCTGGTTGGGATCGGGACAGCAACGGGCACTGGGAGGTGAAGATCGAGAGATCGGGTCAGTACAAGATCACACTCTGGTCGCCGGGCGAGTTCGAGGGATACTCAGTGACTGCTGGGGATGTCATCGAGAAGGTGGCTCGCAAAGAAATGAAGGACACAACATCCTTCCATACGCGATTCGCTGCTGGACCGGTAAACGTCGAGGCCAGCGTCACCGCTGGCAAAACAACTCGCGGCGTTACGCACGTTGAACTGGAGTACGTTGGGAAATGAGGTACCAAATAGAAGCCCAGGCCTTTTTTCTCGCGGCTGAAGAATATGGACCCACGAAAAAACCGGCATTCCCCTGCGGATGAAATCCGCGGAGGAATGCCGGGAACCCAATAACCTCTGATAACCCGCGATCGACCTTGAGAATTCACTCGATCACTTCTTGAAATCGCTATCCTCGAGCTTCTCAAGGAGTTGCACATCAGACAATTCGATCTCCAGGAATGTTTTGCTGTCGTGTTTGACAATCACCTTCTTGGGGATCGGTAACCCGTCCTTGTTCTTCCCGTACTCCGCGATGATTCGCTCCTCGTTGATCTCGTTCTGTGTGAAGGGGTCGGTGGAGCGATATTCGAGTTTGGTGAGCAGGTTGGTTGTCTTGTCGAAGTAGAGATTGACATCCTTCTGCCCCTTGGTGACAACGCGAATGCCAACGACCGGCTTACCCTCCACCTTATCTTCCCCGATCAAACTCAGTTCATAATCCTTTTCCTTGGCGAGGGGCACGAGTTTGCCGATCTTGAGCAGGTGTCCAACACCTTTTATCGCATCTTTCGTTTTGTCATCGAGATCGACAGTCTTGCCATTCGCCTCAATGGTGAACGTGTTGCCATTCACCAGGGTCAGCACGCTGATGTTCTGGCCCGCGACCTTCATTTCCAGTAATTCCCTGAATTTATCCGGCAGCATGTGAGCAGATTCTTGTGTGAAATCGACCTCTCCCACGCCTGGAATTGTGATTTTGCCTTTACCGCTCGATCTACCGGCCTTGTTCTTGGTCAACACTTCTTCGCCGCCGTGGGCCTTGATGGCCCTCGCGATCACATCTTTTGGCTCATCGGCAGCCCGAACATAGGTTCCGAAGGCGAGCAAGCCAACGGTGGACAGCATGGCGAGCGGACGGAACATGATGGTTCTCCAACGTCAGTAAACGATCGCGATTGAACCGGTTCAACCGCGCTCCCTTACCAATCCAGAGGTAGAGGCGTATTGGGCGACATCACCCTATTCGGGACTCGAAGCCAACTATTTCTCGTTCGGGCTGGAAACGTCGCCCGACCGAGGATGTTTCAGGGAAAAACCGGCAGAAGGCCAAGTGTAGTACTCCGGTCGCTGACGCTCCCGGCTCGCCTAAAACCTTTGGCGAGGAGCGTT
>DASZJS010000396.1:0-4950 GCA_035947935.1 Gemmata sp.
ACCCGATAAGAAGGATGGCAAGTAGAGAACGAAGGGTCGATCCGCATGTTCGCGTTAAGAATGATGAGGGGCGTTCCTGATGCGAAACCGGAAGCGGCTCGCGATTCTGTGTTGCGTGCTGACGATCGCTATCGCGTCGGCCGCGATTGTGTACTGGCCAACCCCCCGACGAAACGCGATGGCCCGAGTCGCGGCTTTGGATGGAACCTACCGCGAGCAAACGGATGAGGACGGACAACGCAAGGTACACTGCCTTATCCTTGCTTCTCGTCCAATCGCCGAACCCGACCTGATAGCCCTGCGCGATCTTCGTCCGATTCACAGGCTCATGCTGGATGGTTGCCCACTGAAGGATGCCTGGCTTGCACACCTCGCGGAGCTGGAAGAACTGGAGTTACTCACCCTGACGGGCTGCCCGGTGACGGATGCCGGGCTCATTCACCTCAAAACGCTCAAGAATCTCAAGAATCTGAGCCTCCGCAACACTCCGGTGACGGATGCCGGTTTGGTCCACCTTCAATCGTTGACCAGCCTCACGTTTCTGAACGTGTCCTACAGCCGGGTGACTGAGCAAGGAACCGCGGAGTTGCGGCGAACGCTCCCCGGGCTCAAGCGCATCTACCTCCGCGATGAGCCCGATGATTGAGGCCAGCGGAAATTCCCGGCAACCCGGTCAGTGCCCCCAAGACCTCACGCCGCGGGCCTTTGCTCCTCATCCTTGGGCGTTGGCAGCATGAAGGACAAAACCAGCGCAATCACGTAAACCGTTCCGCCGATGATCGCCGCGGCGTATGCCACCTTCAGTGGGTTCCCCTCGACGCTCGTAAACATGGGGGCCAGCAGTTCGGCGTTCAAAGTCGCCGCCATCGTCCCCAGCATCCGCCCGCCCACGTTGGTGGCAAACGCACTGCCCGTTCCTCGCAAGTGAACCGGGAACACCCTGGGCAGGAACTCGCTCACGTAGCTGAATTGAGCAATCGTCAACAATCCGCAGAAGAAAATGGCTGTTGCAAACACCTCATATTCGCCCTGGAAGAGGAACAAATAGGTCACCGGCAGGAGGATTACACCCGGTAGCAGGAAAATTCGGATCAGTACGCCGCTGGCAACGTACAGCAGAAGGATCGCGAAGAGGATGCGGCCGGTCAGGCCACCAAGTTCCTGCCACCTCTGGATGTTCCCACGGACCGGCTCGACGGCCTTGTCGAATGGCAGCGAAGCCTTGGCCACCTCCCGGCGAGCAACCTTTTTCTCCTCCTCGCTCTCGGCAGCCTTGAGTTTCCCGGTAGCGGCCTTCACTGCGGGGGCCACCTCCTTCCGCTTCTCCGCGATGTCGGCCCGTGGCAGGCCCGGTGTCATCAGCGCGGGCGTCAACTGAAGCGCCCCGAACGCTGCGGCATAGCCGCAGGCGGAAAGCAGTGTGGTCACAAGCGTCGCGCGACGGAGTTCGGGCGAAAAAAGTTCCGCGAATCGAGGCCGTTTCAGGGTGCCCGCCAGCTTCCTCTCTTTCCACGCCCGACTTTCGGGCACGAATGGCATCAGGACGAGAATCATCGCCCCGGGAATCAACCCGGTGAGCAACGTATATCGCCACGCGGCAACCGGGACCGGCAGCCACGACACACCATCAGGGTGGTCCCTCAGGTGGCCGACGATCCCGTTGAACACTTCGGTCACGAAGATACCGCCGAGTGAGGCGCACGCCAGCGTCCAGCCGATCGCCAGTTCGCGCTGCTTCTTGTCCTCGAAGAGTTCCGCAAGCCACGTCACCGCGGCAACCAATTCAACGCAAACACCAATGAACGTCGTGCAACGGAAGAGTACGAGATGCCACAGTTCGCTGCTATAAGCGGCAGCAACCGGCGAGAGCGAGTACACGAGGATGCTGCCGATCATCACCGTCTTGCGGCCAAGCCGGTCAACGAGTAGTCCGCCCAGCAACCCGAACGCACCGCCGGCCAGGGCCGCAATCCAGAGCATGCGGCCTGTCCACACACGCACAATGTCCGAGGATGGTGGGACATCAAGCAACTGGCCCACCGCCTGCGCTCCGATGACCGGGAACATCAGGAGTTCGTAGGTATCGAATAGAAAGCCGATGGCAGCAACAATGAGAACGAGCCAGCGGGTAATCGGGGCAAGGCCAGCCGAGGGGCCGGGAACAGGGGACGACACAGGACTGATCTCCGGGCGGACTAAGGTGTGCAATGGGGTGAGCGTAGGCGGCAGGGGGGGCAGTGGCAACCGCTGGTCTCAGAAGCAAACTGATTCACCCAGACTGTTGCTTTCCGGTGCAAAGGCGCGCACCATTACACCGTCCCGGTTTCGTTTACCGGACGGGACACTCACCCTTACACTACCGCCGGAGTTTTCACCAATGCGATTCTCCCGTCTGCTTCTCGCCATCCCATTGCTGGCTGTCGCTGCCCTTTTCCCTGCCCCTCGCGTTCTCGCGGATGACAGTTCCGACTTCCTCAAGCCCGAAAACTGGGAGGGACTGCCTGGCCTCTGGAAAATCGATGGCAGTACCATCATTGGAGAAACCAAGGAAGATCCCAAATTCAACAACTTCTTTTGCAGCAAGAAGAAGTACGGCGATTTTGAACTGACTTGCAAGGTTCTGCTCAAGGATGAGGTTGGGAATAGCGGCATTCAGGTCCGCAGCGCCCTTATAGACGAGAAGAAGTTCGTTGTCGCGGGCCCGCAAGTGGATGTTGGCAAAGGAGTCTGGGGCAGCCTCTACGGTGAACGGGTCGGGGGTTATCAGCGATTGCCCAAAAAAGATGTCTCCAAACCCACCGAATACAACGACTACGACATCCTCGTGAAGGGAAACCACATCACCATCAAGTTGAATGACGAAATCACAATCGATGAGGATTTCCCGGACAACAAGGGGAAGAACCCAGCACCCGCCGAAGGGATCATCGCATTCCAGATCCACGCGGGTTATCCGAAGATGTACGTTGAGTTCAAGGACATCAAGTTCAAGGATCTGAGCAAGAAGTAGTTTTTGGTTTCCAGGGGTTCACACCCCTGGCTATTAACGGTAACCCCGTTGGGGTCAAAAAATGCGACACCAACAGGCTCTTTTTCCAGCCCCAAAGGAGCGGCAGTTGATAGCCAGGGGTGTGAACCCCTGGAAACCTTTTCCTCCGGAGTCCAACCGATGAACCGTCGTGAGTTTTTGGGAACGGGTGCGGCCATCGCAGCCGGAGGGTTTGCCGCAGGCCAATCAAAACTTCCTCCCACCAAGTTCCAGATCGCGTGTATGACGTTACCCTATGCGCGGTTTCCGTTCATTCGGGCGCTCAAGGGTATCCAATCGGCGGGGTACAAATTCGTCGCGTGGGGCACCAGCCACAAGGAAGAGGGAAAAGACGTGCCCGTGGCGGCCCGCGATGCCTCACCAGAAAAAGCCAAGGAACTCGCTGTCCGGTGTCGGGATATGGGATTGGAACCCGTGCTGATGTTCAGCGGCATCTACCCGGAAGCCAAGGACGGTCTGGAGGTGTTGACCCAGCGGCTCAAGCAGGCTGGGGGAGCCGGTGTTCCGCAAGTTCTGACGTTCGGACACACCAAAGGCGGCGACCGAAAACTCTGGATCGAGCGGTTCAAAGCACTGGGGCCAATTGCCAAGGACAACAACGTGCTTCTGGTGGTCAAGCAGCACGGCGGCGAAACGGGTACTGGCGAAGCCTGTGCGGAGATCACGCGGGAGGTCAATCACCCGAATGTGAAGGTGAATTACGATGCCGGGAACGTCCTCGATTATCTGAACAAGGATCCGATTCCCGATATCAAGACCTGCGTTGATGAGGTGCGAAGTTTCTGCATCAAGGATCACCGGAACTGGCCGAAGAGCGAGGATTGCGGCCCTGGGCTTGGTGAGATCGATCACTATAAACTGCTGAACTCCGTGGCGTTCACCGGACTGACAATGCCGCTGGCGTGCGAGAATATTTTCGCTCCGCTTTTGCCAAGACCCGACAAGCCCGAAGATGTGGATGCGCTGGCTCGCCGGGCACGCGAGTTCCTCGAACTTGTCACCGCAGGACTACAGAAGTGAAGGAGAGTATTGATCCGCAGATTTCGCAGAAGACGCAGATTATAAAACAAATCAAAATTCTGATTTCTGTATTTTAATCTGCGTCCTCTGCGAAATCTGCGGATCAATGCGGTCTTACTTTCCGCCCGCGACTTTCTGGAAGTACGCCTTTGATTCCTTCACTCCCGGTTTGATGGTAGCTGCGCCCTTCGTCCAACCGGCCGGGCACACTTCACCATACTTCTCGACGTGTTGGATTGCATCGAGAACCCGGAGGGTCTCATCCACACTCCGACCAATCGGCAGATCGTGAATGGTAATCGTGCGGATCACTCCGCCCTTGTCGATCACAAACAGCCCTCGAAGTGCAATCCCACCCTCCAACAGCACACCGTAGTCTGCGCTGATTTTTTTGGTCAGATCGCTGACCAGAGGATAAGTCAACCCGCCAAGCCCACCTTGAGTCCGGGGAGATTGAATCCAGGCGAGATGGCTGAATTTGCTATCGACCGACACTCCGAGGACCTCTGCTCCGCGATCGTGGAACTCCTTGATTCGGTCGCTGAATGCAACGATCTCGGTCGGACAAACGAAAGTGAAGTCGAGCGGGTAGAAGAACAGAACAACGTACTTACCCTTGTAATCTGATAATTTGATCGGCTTGAAGTCTTCGTTCACCACTGCGTCCGCGGTGAAGTCGGGTGCTTCTTTTTGGACTTGAGCTGGCATCGGGTCGTCTCCTGTGAATCTGGGCCAGCCGGATGCCAGCCCATGCTCACATGATTACGGACCCCGTGCGTGGATTCCAGCGGGTAGGAGCAAGGAGATGAATCGGGCTCACCGATGGATCGTGACAAGAACTCCGGTCGCTGTGAGTCCACCAAACCCAAGCAAAACCACAC
>DASZJS010000397.1:0-5720 GCA_035947935.1 Gemmata sp.
CCCCAATTGGCCGAAACAGTTACACGATGAACTCGAAAAAGCGCTGGCGACATTGAAGCGCGACACCGAAGAGTTACGCAAGTTCGTTGAAGCGGCGGGGAAGAAGTAACCCTACGACCACGGATCAGTTCCTGATGTCGAGTTGTGGGTTTGCTCAACTCGACAACAGGAAAGCTGGTCACTGTGCGAAATCTGATCGCTTCCCTGTATGATCTTGCTCCAATGCAACCCCCAACAACCGCAGAAAATGAAATGGGGTCGCAGGTTTTCACCTGCGACCCCATTTCATTTTCAAAGCAATTATCGTCTTACTTCCAGCGGACTGCGAAGCAGGAATTGCCAAGGATGAGGAGTTCCCGTTCCGTGTAGCCTTGGTATTCCAGACAATCGAGCAGTTCTTCAGCATCGCACAGATCGGACACCGTTGTTAATTGCCAGTCGCTTTGAGTCGTGGTGTGTCTCTCATTCTGTCCACTCATTGTCTCGGTAGCCGGATCAGCCAGACCAACGGCCGTTGTCTCACCCACAAGCGCCGGTTCGGCTATCACATCGTAGGCTCGATTGGCCACTACACATACCGCTGTGATTGCGATTGTGACTCCGACAATCATGAGAAGAGTGGGCGTCATGGCTATTTCTCAAGGGCGTCTGTGGGGGGTGACAGTAAAAGAACCGTAGAATACGCTTTCCGGAGAAACCCAAAAAAAGGGGACAAAGCCACCGGTTTTTCCTCATGTCCGGCGGAATTGAGCCCCCCGTTCCGCCCCGCCTAAAGTCTTGCGTTACGGCCTGATAGGGCTAAGTCTTTAATCGGCATCATCCTTTCGCATCCCGGGTTATCAGGTCGTTCACCCGGCGAGCAAAGGCGATCGGATCTGTCACACTCGAACCTTCCGCGATCAAGGCCTGTTCGTATAGCAACCGGGCGTAACCCTCGATCCGCCGATCATTTGAATCTTTGTTGTGCAAATCGCGTACCGCTTCGACCGCAGGGTTCTGGGGGTTCAGTTCCAAGGCTCGTTTCGCACCGCCCGCATCCCTGCCCATTCGCTCCATCAGGCGTTCCATATGAGCACTGACTGCTGCCCCATCGGCCACAAGGCAGGCAGCACTTTCCGTTAACCGGGTGGTCAGCCGGATATCTGCAACCTCGGTTAGCTTTCCCTTGAGAGAAGTCAGCAGGCTTGCAAACTTCTCTTGCACCTCGGCCGGTATCGAGTCGCCGGTTGAGGTATCGCCGCGGTCTGCCGCCTGGAGTTGCTTGCCCTTATAAGCACCGAAGCCCGGGATTGCAAACTCATCCACGGGATCGGTCAGAAGCAGCACATCCCGCCCTTTTGCACGGAATGTTTCCAGGTAGGGCGATTTCCGTAACTGCTCACCGGATTCGCCGATAAGGTAATAAATCGCCTCCTGTCCCTCGGGCATCTTTTCCACGTACTCGGCAAACGTGGTGTGCTTTCCTTGCTCCGTATTCGCAGATTCAAACAGGAGCAGATCGGCAATTTTCTCGCGGTTGCTCCAGTCCCGGGCGAGACCTTCCTTCAGAACTGGGCCGAAGCCCTTGTAAAAGGCGAGGTATTTGTCAAACTCGACGTTTTTCATCCCACCGAGCGTGTCGAGTACGTTTTTTACAACGCTTTTTTGAATTACCTCTAGAAGTGGGTTCTGCTGGAGCAATTCGCGGGACACGTTGAGCGGCAGGTCGGCCGAATCGACCAGACCTCGCACGAAGCGCAAATAGAACGGCAACACCTGCTCACAGCGGTCCATGATCAGAACCCGCTGCACGTAGAGTCGCAAACCGGCGACCTGTTCCTCCCAGTCGAAACTGAATGGCTTTTGAGCCGGAATGAACGTCAGCACCTTGAACTCGGTTTTGCCCTCCGCGGCGTAGTGCATCACAGCGGCCGGTGGTTCCGAATCGTGTGTTAGCGATTTGTAAAACTCATCGTACTCTTCGCGTTTCACCTCGCTCTTGTTACGCAACCAAATGGCCTTGCGCGAATTCAGCACTTCCTCATGAGTCTCCTTCTTCCCATCCTTCTCCTGCTCCACATCCATGACGACAGAATGTTCGAGAAAATCCGAGAACTTCCGGACCAGACCGCGAAGCCGGTACGGTTCGAGATACTCCTTCGCATCCTCTTTCAGATGCAGGATGACATCCGTTCCGCGCGACGGTTTCTCGCATGGCTCGATGCTATATGTCCCTTGCCCATCCGATTCCCAGTGGGTGCCATCCGCGGGAGCACTTCCCGCGGGGCGAGTCACCACCGCGACCTTGTCGGCAACCATGAACGCCGAGTAGAAACCGACGCCGAACTGACCGATGAGCCCGGGTGCCTCGCTCGATTTTCCAGCTTGCTTTGCGGCTTCCAGAAATGCCCGGGTGCCAGACTGGGCTACTGTTCCCAGGTTCTCGATCACTTCGGCCCGGGACATCCCGATGCCGTTATCTGAAATCGTAAGTGTGCCTGCCGCGGAGTCGGGTGTGAGCTTGATTTTCCAGTCGGTATTGCCTTCCAACTTGTCCGCGTTGGCAAGGGCATCGAATCGCACCTTGTTGATCGCGTCGGATGCGTTCGAGATCAGTTCTCGGAGGAAAATCTCGCGATCCGAATACAGCGAGTGCGTAATCAGGTGAAGCAGTTGCTTGAGTTCAGCCTTGAACTCCAGGGTTTCCGGGGTAGTTGACATGGGTGGTCTCCATGAGAAGCTGTTGGCAACTAAATTGGCTAGTGAAGAAGCTATCGGTATCACGTACCAACCGGACACCACTGTGTCTGCGGATAACCCATAACCGATAGCGTGTTCTGCGATCTTTGCGGTTTATTCTAGCGCTGACATGATGGCATCGAGAAGGGTGCTGGACGAGAATAGAAGCCCATCAGACCACCAACTGAGGATTACACCAATGCCTCGTCTGTTCCTGGCTGTCGTGTTCGTACTGGCGACTACCCTTGTTTCCACCGCAGCCCCGCCACAACCGGGGTACACCGCGAAAGTTCTCGTCGGTGGTCCGACCCGCCTCGATTGGACGTTCGTCATCACCAACCGAAGCCTCACCGAACCGCCAGCCGACACTCTTGGCGCAGGTTACGACTCAGCCAAGCAGTCTTACGAATTGTTCGTGCCGAACCGCAAGGACGCCAAGCGACCAGTCCCCGCGATCCTGTTTATCTCTGCGGGAGATGAACCCGGTGGGTGGAAAGCATTTGAGACTGCGTGCAAGGACAAAGGGATTGTCTTCATCGGCGTTCGTGGTGCCGGGAATGAAGTTCCCACGGGGAAGCGAGTTCGCATCATTCTCGATTGCTTTGACGATGTTCGCCGCCAGATTCCGCTCGACCCAGATCGCACGTATGTCTCGGGCTTCTCCGGCGGAGCCCGGATTGCCTGTGCGGTCGCGTTTGCCCTCCCCGAATACTTCGGTGGTGTTCTCCCCATCGCCGCGAGTGGGGATTTGCGTGAGGAACAGTGGCTCCGGTTTCGTGCTGTCGATCGGCTGAGCGTTGCACTTGTGACGGGAGAAACCGACTTCAACCGCGGTGAGATGGAACGCTGGAAGGGTCCGATGTGGAAGGATTTGGGCATCCGAACGAAGGTGTGGGTGCAGCCCAAGACCGGGCACGCCCTCCCGCCAGCGGCAACTCTGGCCGAAGCCGTGTCGTGGCTGGATGAGGGCGTTAATGTGCGATCCGCGCTAGCGAAGAAGGCTCCAGCAAGTCGAGCAGTTCCAGATAATGCACCCAGTCGGGACGCAGCAGCGAAGGCACTCTTGAAGGAAGGGGAGGATTTGCTGGGAGGAAAGACCACACAGTATCGCGGTTTGATGATGGTGAAAGGCGTTTCCGAACGGTGGCCGGATACTGATACGGGGAAGGCTGCCCGCAAACTGTTGGAGGCATACGAGGCGAAGAAAGAGAAACCGTGGGAAGCCGAAGATGTCGCCGAACTGCGGAAGCAGTTTACAGCCGAAGCCCGCGCCCTGAGCGATTACACCTTGAACGGCATCCCGGCAGGTTCCCCTTACGAGAAACAACGCCCAGATATGGCAAAACAAGCAATCGAGTTGTGGTCTGCCTTGATCGGCGATGCCCCCGACTCAGACCTTGCCAAGGAGGGGAAGAAGCGTGTTGCTGAACTCGAACCGCTAACAAAGAAAAAGTGAGTGGATTGTGGATTGTTGTGTGGTCAGCAAACTCTGTTCGTTCGTGGACCTTGCTCCGTTATGTGGCCGGCCACATAACCGCGTTACGACGGCAACGCATCTTCTGCGAGCCGGTGTGGATATCATCACTATTCGCGCCTGGTTGGGCCACGCTTCGATCAGCACGACGAATGTCGATGATCGGCTAATCGGAAAGCAGTAGGTTGTGCCAGAAGCGGAATGGCTGGGTGGCTACTTTATCGGGGAAAGGAATGGACTCACCACGAATCGACGAGTACCGATACTACAGACTATCTCATTGGCGGCTGCTGGGGATAGGAGCCAGTGTAAGTCTCTTGCTCACCGCTATCGGCATGGGATTTGGTGCAAAAGCGGAACAGGTTGCATTGGAAAGTGCGTCTTTCTTCCCGGCGTGTTTGATTGGGCTATTGGCAATCATCTTCGACCTTTGCGGATTTGGCGGCCTGTTCCTCTTTGGTGGGAAGGCGATATGCGAAATTGCTTCCGCACTCGTACCCGATGGCCGTCTCATTCTGTCTGTCAGCCAAGAAAGAATTTCGATTCACGAAGAATCGGAATACTTGCCGAAGGCAACTGTAATTGCCTGTTCCGATATTGTCTGGGTCAATCCTGAAGTAGTCGCGCGTGGCAAGCGAGTTATCCGAGTCGTTCATAATCCTCAACTCAAAACGAAGTACGTTTACGACATAAAAGAAGCCGATTTTGATCGACTACTCGGAATTCTCAAGGAACGTTGCCAACCAGCATTCACGACGGACCCACCAGCCGGATATGTCCCGACGAGTTTTCCGCAGACTGAGCAGCCGCCGCATTCGTTTGCAGCGGAACAGAAATCGTTGCGTGTGTTCCAATATGGTCCCAAAGTATATCGAGACTTCGTCCATTCATCGTTAGTTTGTCTGGTCGGAATTGTGCTTGCGGGAATTTGTTACTTCTCAGCATTGGTTGTGAGTATTCAAGGTGCTTTTCATGCCGCTCTCGGAAGTGGTGCATTTCTTTTCGGCATCGGATTTACGTTTCTGATCCTCAAAAGTCGATGGATGGATTTGGCCAAGAGGTTGCTCCAGGATCAACGCCGGGATGAGCTTCACCTGACCAATCAGGGGCTGATACTCCCACACTTTCTCTTCAAAGATGAGCCGAGAAGAATTGCGTTTGAAGGTATCCAGGCGATCCGGTGTGAGTCCTTCCCAGAAGCAATCGTGATCGTGGGTAATACTGTAAATGAAACACTGACGATACCCAGAAGCTGGATGGCTGAAGCCGATTACCAAGCCCTTCTCGACTCTTTCAAACAACTGAAACCCGAAGTATTCAAGGCTCCTTTTCATAGGTTTTCATTCGGTCCAGCACGGGGACATCGGGCATTATCCACTTCGTTCGTAGTGATTCCTCCAATACTAATCATGGCAGTCGGACTTTGGCTGATGATTGAATCGTTGATGTGGGGAGGTTGGTGGACCGTTTTGGCCGTTTACTGTGGCCTTGTGGTTCTGAATGGTGTGCTTTGGATGGTGATGACCGT
>DASZJS010000398.1:0-10538 GCA_035947935.1 Gemmata sp.
TGCCTGGATTCGTACCGACTCCCCGGGAATCACAGATCCGCAAGTACTCGCCCGTGCGGTGGCCGAAGAACGCATCCTTCTGACTTTCGACAAGGATTTCGGTGAACTTGCCTTTCACGCAGGACTGCCAGCAACCTGTGGAATCGTCTTGTTTCGATTACCAGCCAGTTCTGCTGGCCAACTCGCTGCTCAAGTGGCTGTAGCAATTGCGAGTCGCACGGATTGGGCCGGGCATTTCTCTGTCGTCGAACCGACCCGTATTCGCATGCGTCCCCTTCCGGGTATGGCCCAACCTTGATGCGGGTAATTAACAGGTTGCAAGAAGCAACCGCGCAAAAGACCCCAATCCAGGCCTTCTAGAGCGTTGTGCAGTACATTCCCGACAGTAAATGCGCCAAACGGATCGAGAATAGCCCAAAGAGTTCACTTCTCCGGACGAGATTCCCGGGGTGCGACGACGTTGACATCACCGACCACGACGTTGTTCTTCTGGCTGGAGGTCACAAAAAGCCCTCGGCCGCCTTCCAGGGGTCGGTAGCCTTCCAACTCATCGTGCGGCATAAAGGTCAGCATTCGCACACGCACACCCGGACCACTGGCCCGGCCGTCAGTGACCGCCTTGGCGAGGTCCAGAATATCCAGACGCCAGCCCCGGCCAGCAATCACGTTTTGCACACAAGTCAACTGGCCCTTGTCGGCGTCCCAGTGCAGATTTTGATTGAAGGGTCCAGCCAGAATTCGATGAACAACCACGCCGGGAGCGCTCGTGCGTTTGCTCGCCAACATCTTCTCCGGGTCGTAAAGCCGCACCTCCGGATGGACATCGCCATAGTCGGCGGTGGCCAGGTACGGCTTGCCTTCCAATGTTACAAACTCAGGCCGGCAACCGTTCACGGCCGCATCATCGTCAATGATGTCGAGAACGGCATGGTCGAAGTTGCCATCCTCCCACGCGTGTTTCCAGTCGAAGCGGTAGATGACCGCCTTCTTGTTTACGGTGTCGCCCAGAAAAGTCCCCCACCGCTCGTGCCATGTCAGGCCGGTGGGGTGAAGAAGCAACGGCTTGTCGTCCCGACGCAACCAGACCACCCGCCCGGTCGGTTGATAGTCAGTGGTATATTCGCGGATCACGCCGACACGAGGTTTGGCATTCCAGACATCGCCGTAGAGGTAGACTTTGCCATCGTGGAAGCTGACACCTTGCATGGCACCCAACCCCTCGACCGTGCGCGTGGTCGCCTTGTCCAACGCGGCATTGGCTTCCCAGACTCCGTCCGCGGGCGGTTGGGCAGGCAGGCCACCCGCAGCCAGCAACATCAGCAACAGGGTAGTTGGGAGAACGATGAGGCGAGAGTAGAGTCGGGACATCATGGATACTCCTTCGCTTGGTACCGTCTTCCGAACCACCACCACAATAGCCAGCAAATCGGGGATAATCGAGCCAAAACAAGCCCTGAGGGCACAGGAGGGACGGGATACGGAAGCCACAGTCTGGGTAGATGAATTTGCAGCCAAGGTCGCCAAGACCACCGACTGATGGCCTGACTCGGAGTGCTTCCTGGAGGGTTAGCGGAAGGAGCGATGTGGCTCTAACAAAATAGAGCCGCTTACTACGTGCGCGGCTCTATTTTGTTAGACCTCTTCAATTTGTAGATCTTCAAAATCTGTTGCGGGTGTGAACGAGGTGCGTTGTCGGCTCGATTCCGATTCGCTCTCGCTTGACTGATTCCGAGGTGAAGATCAGTTTGAATGATGAAACCGGTCTTGGACAACGGTGCAGTGTAAGCCGACCGAGTTGCAACCTACACCACCTCGTTCGCCCAAGACCGATAACGTCTTAGTGTCCTGTCCCATCGAACCCCACGCGGCGACAGCCATCACGGCGGACCACGGAAATCGATGGTCATGATGTCGCCGGACTGCATCGAAAGTTGCATCTCGCGGGTGTTTCCCGCCCACGATATCTTCACCGATACACGCATCGCCTGACCGGCTTCGATGGGTGCCGAGGTGAAGACGCGGGCACCTTCCCGCTTGTCGGTTTGCGTCCCATCAAACCAAACCTGGGCACCATCCGGAACCATCACGGTTACCTTCGCAGATGAAGACACAGATGACGTCGAAGATGTCACACCCACGGACTGTCCGCTGGACTGTCCGTTGGAAGGAGCGATCGTCACCCCGATTACAGCAGGTTGGACTGGAGGAGCAGCAACGGTTTGAATTGGCGTAACAGCAGAAGTCTGGACCGGAATGACGTACCCGGAAGGGTACAGGTAGCGGTAACCGTTGGAGTAGGAATTCCCGTAGATATAAATCCCACTCCGCGGACTTCCGCCACGACTGCCTCGACCATCTTGAGCCTGGGTTGAACTGGAACTGAAGACAAAAAGGCATACCGAGGCCATGAGCCCAACACAACATCGCGACATGAACCACCTCCAGAGGGGAAAGGAGTTGATGTGTTGGTCGCTCCGCAACCAACACAATCTCTGGGGATGGCATCCATCATTGTTCCACCAGCAGGTTGAGAGTACAAGCGTTTTGTTACCCCAAAGTTGGGTAAACCGAGGGATGAGCCGGGTGTTTTCGCAGTCTGGCGCGGCTTGCCCTGACTGGCGTTCCGGTAGGTATCGCACTGCTTCTCGTGGTCCAGAACTTTATCCGGGACTCCGAGCCGACCTCTCCGGAATCGAAAGATCCCGCATCTGAGGCGACCCAGCCGACGATCCAGGACTACCTGGATTTCCGGAAATAGTAAGCGCAAGCGAGGAGAAGCCGGCGGTGTCGAACGCAGACTTAGCACGTAATCCTCGTTCGATTTCCCTTGACTTTTGGCTCGTGGGGGGTGTGTACCGTCATCAGAAATGGAAAATTTCGGTCGCCTGGGGCGCAATAATCATCCGAATATAGTTTAGACAATAGTGCTCCTCCTCCAAAAAAAAGACAATTCTGCCAAACAAAGCCAAATTGTGGACAGCGCACTACTTCTGCTGGGAATCTTAGGCAATTTCGGCGCATTCTGCCCAAAAAGCACAGTCTCCCGAATCGAAGAAGACGTTGTTTGAGCTTGTTGCGACCCTGCCGGAAATTGCGCGAAAATCGGCAACTTCCAAACTGGAAATCCCAAACGGGAGAATGAGGGTTGCTTGAGCGCATCGTTGGCGCTACCGTAAAGGAAAGGAGCAACCCGTCGATTTCACACCGATGGTTTGACTTCAACGTGATTCAGGAATTGTCGGGAAAAGGCATCGCGATTCGCCAGCACAAACGGCATTATGGGATAGAAGACTCTCCGGAAGAGTGCTTGCGGAATAAGATGCCGGTTTAACGTGAGCGGTTCACGATTCCGGATCACTGGGACTTATCGCCACAAACTCTTTAAAAGGTCAACCTGAAGGAGGAACCAGCTTGTCAACGGACAACCCCAGCCGAAGTGAACTTCGGACCATGCTCACCAAAGCCCAGGAGGGGTTGCGCACTGCCAAGGAGATTCTCAGTGGCATTGAGTTAATTCTCACCCACCAGGAACGAGGCAGCTTGCAGTACAACGTCGCTCTTTTTTGCTACAACGCTGCCAAGAAGGTCCGCGATCAACAGCTGGCCACCGTCGACCGCCTCACCCAGCGGCGAAAGGTCGTCGGCAGTTACGCAAAGAAGAAGAAATCGACCCACACCATCAAGGAAGGTCCAGCACTCGCCTCCTGAACCGATAAAATCCCGAAGTCGCCAGACTTCGGGATTTTACACTTAACCCGAAGTCGCCAGACTTCGACTGCAGGTATGTCATTTCCTGCCGCTCGCCTTGCGGCTGGTATGTCTTTGTCGCGTATGAGCGATCTCCAGCTCAAGCCGCGTTCGGGCGAGTAATCTGGATGGGTGCGAAGAGATAACCTGCCGGAGTCGGCATGGAGCCCGGACCAATGGGGCCATCCGCCGTGCCATTCCACGCATGATTCCGAACGGCCGTCAGTACTCGCTCGGCCAGTTCCAATGCATTACGACCATCCTCCCCACTCACCCTTGGGCGGCGACCCGTTCGCACGCAGTCTACAAAGTGCCTGAGTTCGGCCGTGAGTTGATCGTGCTTGCGATCGCCATCCAGATTCAGAACCTGGAGATAGCGGCCGAACACCTCGTCCTTGAGCCGAGCCTTCGCCGCGATATCCAGATGTTCCACGCTTAATCCCAATTGACGAACTTCCTCGCTTTGTTGAACCAGAGTCAACTTGCGGGTAACGAAGTCGATTCCCGCATACCCCTCCGGTGCCCAGACGCGGAGTCTTCGCTTGGGATGCCGGGTGATCCGACTGGCCGTGACATGGGCGATACAACCGTTCTCGAATTCCAAACGGGCGTTCACCATGTCCTCATGTCCACCAAACACCGCCGCTCCAACAGCCGATACGGTCTTCACCGGGCCGCCGACCAGCGAGAGCAAGAGGTCGAGATCGTGGATCATCAGATCCAGGACGGCCCCGATATCGATGGAGCGACCGGTGAACGGGCCATGTCGCTCGGCTTCCACAAACTTGGGGCAGATCGGTCGCTTGACCAACTCCTCGAATGCCGGGTTAAATCGCTCGATATGCCCGACCTGAAACGGAACTCCAGCCTTGTTGGCAAGTGCGATCAGGTCATCGGCTTCGGCAACTGTTCGACACACGGGTTTCTCGACCAGAGCCGGAATACCGGCGGCAAGAAATTCCGCAGCAACCCGATGGTGGTGAACGGTCGGCGTCACCACACTGACGGCATCCACCTCTCCGATCAACGGCTCGAAATGGTCAAACGGGGTTGTGTTAAGGCGGGCAGCGATGGTCTGGGCCTGCTCCGGGTTGGCATCCACCACACCGACAAGGTCAACATCCGGCATATCGGCAAGGATTCGGGCGTGGTGTTGGCCCAGGTGTCCAACGCCGATCACTGCCATCCTCAAGCGGCTCATGAATTCACCAACTAAATTCTTGTAGACACGAAAAAGAGTGGGGCTTGCAAAGCCTCGACCCACCCTACAAAATCAAAGTCGTCCCGTCTCAACTCTCGGCTCTTCATGCAGCGCGAGCGATTGCGGTTCGAGTTGGAAACCGGAAGTTTGCAGGCTTGAGACTCGACGATTCCGCCAGCGCGGTCAGCCGCCGAGCCAATTCCACGTTAAGGGCATGACCGGATCGATACGCCACAACATGCCCCGCCAAGTCAAACCCACACAATGCGAGATCCCCAATCAGGTCGAGAATCTTGTGTCGGGCAGGTTCGTTGGCAAACCGCAAACGGTTGTCGATCACTCCTCGCGAGCCGAACACAAGCAGATCGGCCGGAGTCAGGTGTTTACCCACGCCCTGTGCCCGGAGAGCATCTGCCTCAAGGTGCGTCACAAACGTCCGACAGCCAGCAACCTCACGAGCGAATTCGTCGGGGCGAACATCCAGAGTCCAACTCTGACGTGGGATGGGGCCAATCATTCCATAATCGAGGAGATAACTCATCCGCAAGTTCGTGGACTCCGTTGCCGGGTGTAACGAGATCGTTGCTCCACCTGCGGAGACGGCAATCGGAGCAGAAACCGCCCAGATCGGCCGCCGGCCCGGTTGCTCGACGACCCCCGCAGCCACGATCGCCGCAACATAACCGTTCGCGGACCCATCCAGACCCGGAGGCTCCGGACCATTGATCTCGATCGTACAGTTGTCCACTCGCAACCCGGCAAGGGTCGCAAGCAGGTGTTCCACCAGGGTCACCCCGTGGGGTGGCGATCCGAGCGTCGTTCGCCGCTGGGTGTCGGTTACGAAGCTGGTTCGTGCAGGAATTTTCGATGCGGTGGGATCGTCCGTTCGGCAAAAGACAAGACCAGTGTTGACGGTGGCAGGGTACAAACGGACGCGGACGCGGACCCCTGTGATGAAGCCCACGCCCTCAATATCGGTTGGACCTGCCAGCGTTCGCTGGTGCCTGTATCCGATTACTCGCACGGTGCCCGCCTTCCGGCCCACAGCCGGTGTTTGGCCAAATCGCGGTGTTTGCCGAGAGTTTAGCGGCAACGAAGCATCGCATAGTTGCAGGCACACTTCAGGGTGCTGTGGCGGACACCATCTTCCGAATTCCTGAGTGGTGTGCCTGCTACTACTTTGGTTTCTTGCAGCCGACGGCACCATAACGGGGCCGCGGAACTATTATCGTCCCGCGACCCCATCGAGGTTTACGTTAGCGGGGAGGACCACCCGGACCACCCGGAACACCCAGACCACCCGGACCCGGTGGACCTGCAGTCGGACCAGGTGGAGGCGGTAGCTGCTTTGCTTCAGGCGGAACCGGTGGGGATGGATACCAGGTGTTCAACGTCTGGATCACAACTCCAGTGATATCGACATGTCTGGCCACATAGAACGGTTGCGCTGCGGGCGGTTTCAGCTTGAGTTCCTTCACATAGGCGCTCTTCAAATCCTCGGGGGTCGATGCATCTGGGTATGCAAATACGATGTGGTAGCCGTTCATCTCGGCCGTCTTGTCCACGACCGTCTTGATCTCATCGTAGAGCGAGGAGATGATCGCAGTCGCTTTGTCATTCAGGTGCTTGTTGATTTCCCGATCCTTGTCCTCGATCATCCGCGTCAGCTCGACTTGTTTCTTCTGCAACTGATCCTTGCTGGCGGGGTCCACTTGAATCTTGAGATCCTGTTGGTTCTTGAGGTATTGGCCCTGCAGAACGACCAGATCGGACGACATTTTCTTCCGCTCTTCGTTCAACTCGTAAACTTTATACTTGGCTTTTCCATATTCCTTCATCACCGCGGCCATGTTAAACACGGCGATTGTCGGACGACTGGCTGGTGGGGTTGGCTGGCCACCGGCGGGAGGGGGCTGCGCGCCCGGCTGAGCCTGCGCAGCGCTGATCAAAAGCAGCATCCCTCCGAACCCAGCCACGGCTGACAGATACACATTCGCACGCTTCACGCCATGCCTCCTCTGCTCAATTCCGGCAGCGTAGGGGGTTCCGGTCCCCTGAATCCGCCCTCGCTGGGCGGGTGCCATCCACCGCTGCGGTTCCACCGCCCGCTGTGAAGTTGGCTTTCCTGCCCCACTCGGTGCCGTGAGGGCGTGTATCTACCCCAAGTGTTCTTGCGGGTCAACGCCGAACGGGAGATTGAACCGGGGCCGTTTAATGTTAGGAGTTATGGAGTCCGCCCCATCGCTAACGCTTTTTGAAGTTGCGCTTATGGTTCAAGCCCAAAGGTCAACAATTGAAATCGAGGTGCGTAAGCACCATGCATACAAGCCCGAAGCGCCAGCGAGGGACAGCTTTTCCCTCGCTGGCGCTTCGGGCTTGTATCGGGCTTTTCGCATTACAACCATAAAAGCGCAACTTCAAACCCAACGCTCTGGGTTCGCCCGGACAAGCAAAACGAATAAGTGCCGGGCGAACCCAGAGCGTTAGCGACGGGGTCGACTGCGGAACTCCCAAAATAAGAGCGAATTGCAACGCATTGAAGCAGAGGGTGGCGAAAAGTCGATAAAGAACGGAGAACCTGGAATTTGGAACTCAGCCTGGAATCGGGAATGGGTGGTGTTCCATGTTGATGATGCTCCGACAGGTTGTTTCTGGCGTTGCAGTTGGCATGGTGTCGGTTTCGATTGCCCTTCTCTCCGGATGCTATCGAACTGCTCCGGTGGGTAATGCAACAGTTCGAGGTCTTGTCGCGTTTCAGGGTCAGCCGTTGGCGGGTGGGCTTGTGGTGTTCAGCCCAGACCTGGACCGAGGTGGAACCGGAAAACCCATCTCTGCCGAGATTGCGCAGGATGGCAGGTTCCAGTTGAATGTCGGTGGAGACCAGGCCATTCCGCCGGGCTGGTATCGGGTGGCAATCGCCCCAGCTCCCCATGCACTTTCCTTCTCGCCGCTCGACCGATCTGTCTTTCCCCCTCAACTCGCTCGCCCCGACCAGTCCGGGCTCATCCGGGAAGTGAAACCGGGTCAAGAGAACGCGTTCTCATTCTTCATTGAGGTTTCACCTCAATGAAGTGAGGAGTTAAGAGTGAAGAGTTAAGAGTTAAGAGTGAAGACAAACCGTATTCTCTCCACTCTTAACTCTTAACTCTTAACTCTTAACTCTCCACAGCCCCAATTGACACCACTTCGCCCGACATGGTACGAAAGGCACCCGGACAAACTCCGTTCACTCGTTTGTCCTCTCAGGATAGGTCCGACCCATTGCGATTTGAACTCGCTGGGCCGCAGGATGTTGCCCATGCCGATGGCTGCCGCTGCACCACTGAACGCCACCAATACCACGAGCGGTTCAGATCGAGACTTGGTCGAAGTGTCGGTGTGTATCGCGAACTGGAACTGCAAGGAGTTGCTTCGACGGTGTTTGAAGTCGTTGTTCACTTCCCAGCAGGGAACGCAATTCGAGGTGATTGTTGCCGACAATGCCTCCACGGATGGCGCTGCCGAGATGGTCGCCTGCGAGTTCCCGCAAGTCATCCTCATCCGGAACAGCGAAAATCGTGGGTTCGCTGCCGCCAGCAATCAGGCGGCAGCCCGATCGGTTGGGTCTCACCTCCTCTTTCTGAATAACGATACCGAGGTTCCCCCCCACACGCTCCAGCGATTGCTCAACCATGCCGTGGCGAACCCGGCTGGCGGTATGTTCGGTCCCCGGCTCCGGGAGCCGAACGGGGCCATCCAGATCTCGTATCGTCGCCGCCCGACGATTGCAGCACTTCTCCACAAAGTGAGTCTCGTGCGATGGACTGGCTTGTTCCGGCGTGCTTATTCCGAGTATCGCCGGGGGTCATTTGACCCCAATGGAGTGCGCCCGGTCGAAGTGTTGATGGGGCCGGCTGTATTTTTGCCGCGGGAGGTGTTTGAGGCTGCCGGGCAATGGGATGAACGCTATCGGTTCGGGGTTGAGGATATCGACCTTGCAACGCAGGTCGGACGAACTCGGGAGGTGGTCTTTGCTGGGGATGTGGAAGTGATCCACCACGGCCGGGTTTCCAGTCGGGCAAATGTGGGATTTGTTGCCCCGAATGTGGCAACGGGCTACGTCCAGTTCTTTCGGAAGACGGGCGTTGGGCCTTGGTCGTTATTTTGGTACAAGCTGGCCGTGACGCTCGATGCCCCGGTTCAACTGATCGGCAAATCGACGGAAGCCATCGCGCGATGGGTGGATGGTCAGCAACTGAACGCTCAGCGAAGTTGGGCGGCAGGCTATCGACAACCGCAACTTCAGGATCGGGCACGAAGTCAGCAACAGAACGCTCGGCGAAGCTGGGCAGCAGTTCGCGGCGTTTGGGCCTTCCTCCGACACGAACTGGTTCGATTCTGGCGAGCATAGCAGATGGAAGGGATGAGGGATGAAGGAAGACGAAGAATGTTTTCCTCATCCTCAATGGCTGGCGATTCCGATGGGCCTGATCGTTCAACTTCCCGTGGATTTTTCTGACACAAGCCCGTAGCGCCAGCGAGGATAGCTTTTCCCTCGCTGGCGCTTCGGGCTTGTAGGGAAGGTGCTTCCGCACCTTGGTTCCAACTGCGAAACCTGATCGTTCAACCAACCACTGAAGAAGTTCTGAGTCTGCTATGCTTCCCGTGGATTTTTCTGATACAAGCCCGCAGCGCGGTTTTTGAAGTTGGGCTTTTATGGTTGTTATGCGAAAAGCCCGATACAAGCCCGAAGCGCCAGCGAGGGAAAAGTTGTCCCTCGCTGGCGCTTCGGGCTTGTAGGGAAGGTGCTTCCGCACCTTGGTTCCAACTGCGAAACTTTGGGCTTGAACAAAAAGCCCAACTTCAAAACTGGTGCTTCAGGCATACATCATTACTGACAATCGCGCACGTATTGAATTGCCGCCGCTAGACTCTCTTCGTCGTTTAGCCAGCGATTGCTACCGCGTTCGGTCCACCATTTTATGCGAACTGCGTGTGACGGAGCGATTATTGCCTGATGAGTCTTTAGTTGTCGTGTACACCAACTCTTGAATTGGTCGCGAGCGACCTCTGGATCTACAGGAGCGGTGACGACAACATGCACATGATTCGTCCTGCAGTTGACGACATGCAAATACCAGCCACGGAGTTCGCAGTGTTTGGTGATGATTTCTTCGACAAGACGGCGCTGGTCGAAATCAAGTACACAAGGATCTTCCGTCAGACGCAATCGGGCTGTGGACGCCAACTGTGGATTGGAAGATCGAAACTGTCCTGGCCTTTCAACCCAGCCACGCTCATCGCCGGGAAGCCAAGAACCGTAAGTAGTCCACGTCAGAAAGTACGCAAGTGGATCGGTCATCGGAGTATTACCGGGGTACTCACCCAAACGACCTGTTGCACTGGGGTAAGTCAGCAGGATAATCACTGACCCGAAGTGCATTATCTATATTTCAAAAGCGCCAGCGAGAGAAAACCGCTGTCCCTCGCTGGCGCTTCGGGCTTGTATCGAGGTTGATCTGGTGCGATCCGTTGACTGACAACTGCGCTCGCAAGAGAACAGGTAGCAGTCGCAGGACTCAAGAAGAGTTCCTGACAACTTGATAACCGT
>DASZJS010000399.1:0-5246 GCA_035947935.1 Gemmata sp.
AGCGATGACTTTGCTGGGCGATTGAAAGGGGCAATTGGTGCGGGTGGTATTCACGTCTGGTATGAGACTCAACCGCCCACAGATTTGGATCGAACCATCGATGCGATGGCCCCGCGTGGCCGAATCGTTGCAATGGCGGGCAGACAAGCACGGCCCGCCTTTCCCAACGGCCCGTTTTACGTCAAGGGATTGTCCATCTTCGGGTTCGCAATGTTTAACGCGACCCCGGATGAGCAACGGGTTTGCGCGGAAGCAATCAATGATTGGTCAGCCAGCGGAAAACTCAAATCCTTGATCGGAAAGCGGTTCCTGCTTACGGAAACTGTCGCTGCTCACCAACTCCAGGAAGATAATTCGCTCCAGAAGGCCGGTACACTTACAGGGAAGATCGTAATATTGCCCAACAACTGAGTGTCAGGAAGCGTAGAATACATTAGCCTTGGTCTGCAACGTGGGGGTTTCGTTTTCTTTGTTCCGCAAGTCGCGCCTCGCGCGCGGAACCAACCTGGGTGGCTACATGTTCGCTCGATCGGCGCGTCTCATCGGTGTCGTCATTACTCTCGTTGTCCCTCAGTTTGCGTTCGCCCAGCCGGCGACCCGCACCATTGTCGCTCAAGCGCATTCGCCGGATGCCACCTTTTCTGCTCGACCAGCGAACGGGAATCAATTTCACACACTGTCCGATAACGAGGATTTGTACGCGGGGGATCTACTTGTCAGTCTCCCGGGTGGAACGCTTACCTCGAAGAACGGGACGGTGGCCCTCAAGGCTCTGTCTGATTTTGATGGACGCTCGCCGCTGCCAATTCTCGAAACGGCCTTCAGCTTGAACGACCCCAAAGGAATCGATTTCGACTTTGTCCTCGATCGCGGCCGGGTTGATCTCACGAACACAAAGACAGACGGTTCTGCAACAGTGCGACTGCGATTCTGGGATCAGGAGTGGAAGATTGTTCTCGATGAGCCAAATACCCGCGTGGCAGTGGAGCTTTGTGGTCGATGGCCCTCGGGAACCCGATTCAAAGTTGCAGAATCCGGCAGCGATCTCACGAAACATCCCTCACCGGTTGCGTCTCTGGTTTTGCTCGTTCTGAAGGGGTCGGCTTCCGTCAATATTGGCGGCGTTACCCTCGCACTAAAATCCCCTCCTGGTCCGGCGGAACTTCGCTGGAACAGCCTGACTGGTACACGACCTCAGCCGCTGAAGCTGGAAAAGCTTCCTGAATGGGCCGACCCGGAAACTAAATTGAGCGAGCAGGGGAAAAAGCTTGTTGCGATTATTGAGAAATTCCGTCAGGCAAGGGCGACTGACCCCGCCAAGACGATCGACGCTTTTCTTGCATCCACCGATCCCATCGAACAGCGGGTGGCGCTCGTGACGCTCGGCGGTTTGGATGAGTTGCAGAAAATGGGCAAGGCGCTGAGTGAGGCAAAGAGCGTGGAGGAGTGGGATTTCGGAATCACGATTCTACGGCACTGGCTGGGACGATCCCGTGGCCAGGAGCAGAAATTATACTCGACACTGGTTAATTTGCGGGGCTACACTCCAGAACAGGCAAAGTGCATTATCCAGATGTTGTTTGGATTCTCCGAGGTCGACATCCAACAGCCGGAAACGTATGAGGTGCTCATCGAGTATCTCATCCATGAAAAGCCAGGAATCCGGAACCTGGCGGCGTGGCATCTGGTCAGATTGGTTCCACAAGGGAAAGCCATTCCTTTCAAGCCGAATGGCTCACTGGAGGAGAACGAAAAAGTGTACGAGGCGTGGAAGAAGTTAGTTCCCAATGGAAAACTTCCACAGACCTCGGAGAAATCCGCAAAAGTTCCGGGCTGAGCGCACTTGAGTGCGGGGTTGTTGGGTTTATTAGTCTGTAAACGGGTATGAGAATCCGGAGCCGTTTGGAAACATGAGCTTTAACACTTGAATTGGGTTGAAAGCGAGGCAACTATGTCCCGAATTTTGACGATCGCCTTGTTCGGGGCGCTCGCGTTTGCGTTCTCTCCTGCAATTGCTTCTGCGCAGTTCGGGAGAGGAGTAAACATGGCACCCTCACCGTTTTATGTGTACCCGAATGGGAATGGTGGATATGGCGTCCAATTGAACTTCGGTGTGACAGGCAATACTCCTTATGGTCCAATGTCATTTGGGTATGCCTTTCCTTACAATCTGGGACCATCCCCTTATGCCTCTGGGTATACGCCAGAATACTCGGGAGGATACGGTTACCTCACCGGAGGTAGCTCCAGCGGTTACGACATCCCTGGTGCCCAGCAAGGTCTCGCGGCCGCACAAAAAGCTGCCGCTCAGGTGCGCAAAAATCAGGATGAGGCCAAGGAACTGATCGATGCCCAATGGGCTTACGAAAGGCTTGGAGTGACCGGGCAAGGAGCTGTCAAAGGAGCCAGAGACCAAGCGGAGGAACTTCAAAAAGCGCTCGCGATCAAGGACGAATCCGAAGTTGCCTCCGGCGCAGCACTCAACCGGATCCTGGTTGCGATCTTGGTAGCCGAAGGTAAAGGGGCCAAGGGCGTTGCTGCGTTCCTTCCGCCGCAGTTGCTCGAAGATCTACGTTTTTCCGGGGGACCGTCTGCCGACCTGTTGAATCTGGTTCGTCAATCGGGCAAGGTTCCGTTCCCTGCGAATTTTCCCGGTCCCACACTTGAGGAGCAGCAGGCAGCCGTGGAAACAGACTTTGCTGCTGCCATAGCTCCTCTGAGGATTGGCAAGCCTGTCGATGCCGCGAAGGTTACGAAACTGGCAGCCTCTCTGAAGAAACTGGAAGCGGTGGCTCCCCCGGTGATCCGGAATCTGTCGTTCGAGGACGCGATTAATGCACGAAAGTTCATGAACCAATTCGATTCGGCGATGGGGGCACTGAAGGGATCCAACCTCAGTGGGCTCGTTAACCCCAAATGGGCGACAGAAGGAACCAGCGTATCCGACCTCATCAAACACATGACCAAGTTCAAGCTCATGTTTGCCCCTGTCCCGAAGGGAAATGAAAGCTCATACTTTTCTCTCCATAAAGCACTGGCCACATACCTTTTCGTCCTGTCCCAGGCCAAGAAGTGATTCATATGGAATATCCATCGCAGGCCCGCGGTACTCTCCGCGGGCCTGTGGCATTTCCGCTTACCAAAATCTGCTCCTGAACAACGAAATTCTGGCGAATTTCGTTCCAATTTGTTCTTCGCAGCTGAACTCGTCAGAGTTCTAGATGGCGAGGGAAGCAATGCAGAGTGTTACTCTGGAACTCATCGATTGGCAATTAGCAAGAGAAATAAAATATTTATAGAATTATTTTATTAAAAATTCGCCGATCTGTATATTAAAGGTGTCCCTTCAACTTACCGTTTGTAGTCAGATCGCGCCGTTTGATGAATACGACCGATCCCGAACAAGTCTTTGGCTACAAGGGGTCTTCAAATGATCGACCAGTGGTACTACTGGCACGACGCAGAAGTCCTGGGGCCGTTCTCGGGGAAACAACTCTTTGACCTCGCCGCCGCTGGCCAAATCATCCCAACAGATACTGTGTGGAAAGACGGTGTCGAGGGTGGGGTGCAGGCATCGAAGGTCCAGCACCTCTTCCCTCCTGTCCTCCCCGCAGGACCCGGGAGTGAACTGCCGGTTCCCGCAATAGTCCAAGCCGCACCGGGTGTGGAAACTGCCGGTGCTGCGCCTGCAGACAGCGCAGCGAAGCCGGCATCAGCTACCCCTCCGGTCCCTCCGGAGCCTATCCAGAGGTGGGATGGCGTCAATAACTCGAAGGGCGGCAAAGCGCGTGCGGTTGCAGGAACAGGAGCAGTGATCGTCGGCCAGGATGGCAAGAATGTGAAGTTCCTGATGAAGTGTCCTACGTGTAGCTTCCAGAGTAGTACCTGGAAGACTATTCCCATCACACGGGGGACGACTCGAGTGGTGTTCTACTGCAATAAATGCCGTAAGCAGAAGCATGCCGAGGTGAACGGATTCATAGGCTGAATTGGATCGAGATCTGCGATTGATATCCTCATTGGGTTGGGAATTGCCGGTTGTAAGCGGTTGATGCACAGGCTCTTCTCTGCAAGAATGAAGTGGAACGATGTTCGAAGACGCATCGTTCCTTTCTGACTCCTCCTCCGCCCATCATTTTTCAGCCTTTCGGAGAGCGTATGACCCTCCGTCGGCTCGCCACCCAACTTCTGCTCCGTCCTGCGGACGTGCCCGCATCACGCGACGACTTTGAGGTCGTTGGTGTTTTCAATCCCGGGGCGGTCTGGGCAGGGAATGAAGTCGTGCTGCTGGTTCGGGTAGCTGAACGACCTCGTGAGCAGCGGCCAGGGTTCACTGGCTTGCCGCGGGGGGATTCGGTGGGTGGATTGATCGTGGACTGGGTTCCCAACTCGGAACTAGAGCCTATCGACCCGCGGGTTGTTCGCCGCAAGGCTGATGGGCTGGTGCGGCTGACTTTCATTTCACATCTACGTGTGATCCGTTGCGGGGAAGGGCGGTCGGTTCGAGAGATCACGGACGTCACGTTCCGCCCACAAGGGGAAGTTGAAGAGTTTGGGGTCGAAGATCCGCGGATCACACCGCTGAACGGTCGGTTCTACTTCACCTACGTGGCTGTATCGCGCCACGGTCCAGCAACGGCGCTTGCATCCACGGACTTCCGCACGTTCGAGAGGCACGGAATCATTTTCTGCCCCGAGAACAAGGACGTGGTCCTGTTCCCGGAGACAATTGGCGGGGCGTTCGCAGCGCTGCACCGACCTGTATGTGGAACGCCTTTCACTCGACCGGAGATGTGGGTCGCGCGATCGCCAGACCTGATTCGCTGGGGCTCGCATGTCCCGCTTGCCGTCTCGGGCGGAGAATGGCAATCGGGACGGGTGGGAGCAGGGCCGCCACCGATCCGCATTCCCGAAGGCTTCCTGGAAATTTATCACGGGAACCAAAAGCCCACACGGCCGGGTGAGGTCGGAACCTATTACGGTGGGGCGCTCTTGCTCGATGCGCACGACCCATCCAAGGTATTGCAGCGATCACCCGGACCGTTCTTCGTCCCCGAGGCCGAGTTCGAGGTTGCTGGGTTCGTGCCGAACGTCGTCTTCCCGACCGGCGTGGTGCAGCATGGGGACACGCTGCTTGTCTATTATGGGGCGGCGGATGCGGTCACGGCGGTGGTGGAGTTTTCGTTGAGGGAGTTGGAGGAGGCAATGACGGCCTCGAACTGAGACCGTTGTCTGCTGTAGAATGA
>DASZJS010000400.1:0-5745 GCA_035947935.1 Gemmata sp.
GACTTGATGACCCGTCCCTTGGCTTCTACCACCGCTGCGAGGAGTTGCTGGTAGGCCTTGTCCACATCCTCGACTTCAACCCCAGCCTGCACTCGCTCGCTTTCAGTCAGCATGGCCGCGGCTCGTGTTTCCTTCTCTGTCAGGGTGATGGTCAGAGTGCTGAGTGCCGCCAGATTCGCGTAATACCGTAGCTCACCCTCGAACTCCTCGATCTTCGTTCGCCACACTCCCAGTTCCCGTTCGGCCTCCAGGAGTTGCTTGATCTCCCCCTTGCCCTCTTTGATGATCTGAATCAGCCGTCCCTCCATTGTCCGGGCTCCACGTAGCCTGCTCTCCAGGTCGGTGTACTGTTTGGTCACGTCCTGGCTGGTAATCCGAACTCCTTTGAGTTCGCCACCCTTCCCCAACTCCTTCCGCAGATCGAGTACGAGACTATCGAGATGCTCGGGCGGAATCCGAACGGTAATTGACCCTTTCACTCTCCCGTTGGGTAGTTTCTCGCTGTTGACTGTGGCGATGAACGCACCCTTGACCTCCGTGACCAGCTTGGTGATGGTGGCTGTGGCGGCATCGAAGGAATCGAGTTCAAACTCCATCTCGCCGGAGCGAATGACAATCCGTCGGACTGGCTCCGGGCTGGCTGTTTGCCCGGGATCTTTCCCTGGATTCTCGGCAGGTGGGCCTTTCGGTTGCGGGGAGGGCGTCTTGTTGGGGTCTGGTTTCTGATCGTCGCCTTTCTGTTCGATCGGAGGCAGAGTGGGCTTGAACTCCCCCGGCAGGAAGGTTGTTGGTTTGGGCAAGGCGAGTGTTTGATCGATCATAACCGCATCCGGCCCTGGCTGTCCTGCTGACTGCGGCGTCGGAGGTGTTGTGTTGAGATATGGTCCTCGGTGTCCTCCTCCCCCTCCCATTCCTCCAAAACCTCCCCCCTGGCCTCCCGATCCCGGTCCAAATCCTCCTGATGGCTTCGATGTTGAGGTTGTTTCCGATCCTGTGACTATGATGGCATTGTTACTGCTATAGGTAGAGGAAGAAGTTGTTGATCCATCAGACTTGCCAACGGGGGCGGATTGAGGCTGGCCATCGAAGTTGAACCGCTCACTCGGAGCTCTGGGGGCATGAAAAGCGTGTGCTTCGTCAGCGGATGAATGTTGTTCTTCCATGCTGATGCGTTCGCGTTCGGCCAGATCGCGACCGCCCCCGACACTCGATCCAATGAAGTTGAATGCCTCCCTTGGGCTCATCTCAAACAAGCCGTTTGTGGCCATTGCCCCGTAGGTACCCAAAACGAGAATCGCCGCGATGACGGCGAGTACCTTGTGCGATGAACGTGAGTAGAGCGCAGTGCGCGGTGCTGCCCGAAATGCCACGACCGCCCGTTCTTCCAGTTCTGGCCGTGGTCGAACTTCGGTGAAGAGACCTTCCAACCCGACACCGAACTGGAGAGCGTCAACGGCCTGAGCGCATTCGGGGCAGTCGCGGGCATGCGTTTCAAATCGCTTGGCATCCTCCGGTGTCAACTCACCAGCAGCGTAGTCGGCGATGTGTTTCTCTGCCCAAATGTGTTCGGACATGATTCCCTCATCCCATCATTGATGTCGGTAATCCACCCCCTCCCTGACGGTCGGGGTTCTCCGGGAACCCCGACCGTCATAGGGAGGAGGGGATGCTCCCAGTGAGAGAGAGTGGCGCTTCTTCACCCCTCAAACTCTGCTTTGAGATCGGGCGGCAGGCGATCGCGAAGTACCTTGAGCCCACGGTATAGCAGGCTGCGCACAGCGCTGTTGGTCAGGCCGAGATGCTCACCGATGTCATCGCAATCGACGCCAACGATGTAGCGAAGAGTGATTGGCAGGCGGTACTCCTCGGGCAAGGTACGGAGAACGGCCAGCACCTGCTGACGCAACTCTTCGCGCAGAGCGGCTTCGTCTGGTGACGGACCAGCGGCCGGTATCGTACCGAGGGGGATGTCGGCGGTCACTGGAGCGAGTCGTTTGAGCCGGGCGGCCTTCCGCGCACTATCGACCCCAACATTGCGAGCAAGAGTGAGCAGCCAGTGACGAAAACCCACTGGATTCTTGAGTTGGTGGAGAGACCGGAACGCCAGGAGGAACGTCTCCTGAAGAAGGTCTTCGGCCTGGTTCGGGCATCCGGTATTCAGGTAGAGGCGCGCAAACAACAGCCGGGACGTGCGGCGAACCAATTCCTCAAACGCGGAATGATCGCCGCTCCGGGCGCGGGAAACCAGGGTTGTGTCGGGCTCACTCATGCAACCTCTGCCAGTCAAGACGATATCTGACTCCCCAGCGCTTGCGAATTCTGAGACTTATACTCCGCGTGGTTTGTAAAACGACATGGGTTGGTATTTGGTTTGCCTACTCAATTTGTAAGTCGGCTCTGCCCACGCGTGCACGCGTGGGCAGTCCGCAGATCTGGGAGAGCCCGGTCATCAGGGACAGGTAGAGGAGCAATCAGTCGTAGAAATTCACAAGTTTATTTATGATTGAAGTGATAATTCATGGAGTCAGGCGTGTGCCAAGGGGGGCTTTGACAGATGACAAAAAGTGTCAGAGACTGGTGTCTGAATCTGTGATTGGGATGGGAAACGCCATGTTACAGTGCCAAAACGCATCATCGCAATCTTGTAAGATTACTGACACTCCCAACAACGCTGGCAGTCACTTCTGATCCCTTCAACTCAATGCGTCCTAACTGCTGAAAGTCTGCCCACGCGCGCATCTGCACCGGCATTCCACACCAAGTTCGGGGGAGCAGCGCTCCCACGTTCGCGTCAGCTGAAGATTGCATTGTGGTGGTGCTTTTCAGACGTATGCAAAATTTTATGCAGATTTGCGAAATGCGGAACGCGAGTTGTGCGGAGTGCAGCCAAGATCTGTTACCAACCGGTCTTCCGGATTGCAAACCGAATTCGATAGAGCGTTCCGGTGATCGCCTCCCGCCCCGGTTCCTCCAGTTGGACGGATTCACTTTCCACCGTGAACCCGGCTTCCGCAAGGTGCCATTGAAACCTCTTGCCATCAGGTCGATTTTGGTCGGTAATCAGGCACACGCCGCCAGGAGCGAGAATCGAATGTAAGAGGCCAACCAGTGGCCTCACTAGCCGGTCCTGGTAGATCAGGTCGGACCCGATCACAACCGGGTATTTCACTCTCTCTGGTGGGTTGCGGAAGTCGAGGGGGAGGGTGTCGAAACTTGTGAAGTCGTTCAGCCGGGCATTGTTCGCCGCGAAGACCAGGGCAGTTTCATCCAGGTCCGAGAAAGTCACGCGCAGCCCGCGTGCAAGCGCGGCAATCCCAGCCAGTCCCAAACCGCACCCCAACTCCAGAACATCGAGTGGGGTTCCCGGACTCATCTGCGTGTACGTTTCCCACGGCTCCCGCACGATCGCCGCGGCGAGCATGCGGGCTGCTGGCCAGAGCTTGATCCAGTGTGGAAGGTATTCATCGGCTGCGTTCACAGCCTTGACGGCCGGGTGAGCGAAGACGGCAGCCGAGTCAGCAGGACGGTCGATCTGAAAGACGTGCCCATCGACAGAAACGGCTTCCCGAACCGTTGCTGTGAGCGCGGAAAACCAAGAAGTGTCAGGAGCTTTGAAGTTCATCGGTTTCGGGATACACGCCGGGTGCGGAGTTCAGCCAGCACCCGATTACCCGTTCGATTTCTGTAACTCCATCACACCGACATTCGTCAGCTTGGCGTGGTTGAGGAGGGCGTCACGCGGCGATTGCGATATTCCCACCTGACGAGCCCACCGAAACCCACAAGGAACACTGTGAGGCTCGCGAGGAGAGCGTATGGCCATCGCCGATTCTCCTCGACCTTCCCAACGATGAACGGCTCTTCCATGACCGTCACCCGTGCAGGAGCCTTACCCTCAATCTTCAGTCGTTCGATCTCATCTGCGAGCAGCGAACACACTTTTTCTTTCTGTGCGATCTCCGATTTGAGATTTTCAAGATCAATCTTGTAGATATTCGATTTGCTGATTTCTTTTTGAAGTTCGTGGATTTTTGAAGCGGCTCGATCGACGCGTGCCTTGAGCCGATCGCATTCCGCCTGCATCAAAGCTACTCGTGCCTCTTCGTTTTGGGAGAGCTTCTCCTTCAATAAGGCTTCGACTTTTGCTCTCGCCTCGTTGTAATATTTATCGCGCTTTCCCTCGGCCGCCTTCAAGGTTGCTCGGACGTTGAGTATTTGCGGCGAGTTCGATTCGGGTGGCAACACGGCCTCAATATCCTTGAGAGCCTTACGCGCCCGGCCGACGGCCAATTCAAATTCTTGCAAGACGGTGTCGCGTCGAAGTTCTTCCTCAATCGTTGCCGGAGGGATAACCTGTGGGGTCAACTGCCCTCCTTGAGGAAGGGTGGCCGCCACGACCGCGCCCACGACTGCCATGATGGCGGGTCTTTTCAAGGCATTCTTCACGGCAGAGAGGTTACTTTCAGCGAGATCGAGTTCCTCCCGGAGGGAGGCGTGATCGCGAACCGCATCCCGGAGCGAATCCCTGTGGAAAGCATCCAGAAAGGCCAACGTGGCCCCATCTCTCGAGCCGAGGGCGCGGGCAATCTCGTCGATCATGTTCTGTAACTTTCTGAGTTCTTCCTTGACCTTTATGTAGCTTTTCTCAAGCTCTTCCTGTCGCCGGTTTCGGACACTGTTATCCCGCTCGTTCGCCACCGCGAGGTAAGCCTTCACAACAGCGTTGAGTAGGGCTAGAAGTTCCTCAGCGTCTTCCCCAATGATCGTAGCCCGCATGAACTCGAAGCGGTTGCTGTCCGTCTCAACCGTGAGGGCATTGTCCTGCCAGGTCAGTCGATCGGGCTGGGCCGTCCGGACCATATTGAGGTCGCGTATTTCCGGCTCCTTGAGCGCAGCATTGAGAACCCGGCGACTCTTGATCAGGGCCATCTGCGACTGTTTGTACATTGTGAAATCGTCCCGGTTCTCCAACTGTGAGGAGAGCAGTAGCTGCGGTTGGGACGAAATGTGGAACACGGCTGCCGCGGAATACTTGGGCGGCGTTGAGAAGTACCAGACACCAGCCACTGGCAACGAAGCGAGGAATATCAGTCCCAGGAACGCGAGTGGATGTCTCCAAACAGCGTGGAACACCACACGGACGTCGATACAATCGCATGACTTCGTTTTCGCATCTGTGGGCAGTTCGGCGGTACTCATCTTGGGCGATGTCCTTTCCGATGGGGTCGGCCTCCCAAAATTTACCGGTAACCGAAGACCCAACTTCGGAACTCCATCGGTCGATCACTCGGAAGGTCGCAAACCACAGTATTTCTACGAGTGTAACACGACCGATGAGTGAAGGGAACGACTTGAATTGCGACCGGAATGGAAGAACTCCAGAAAGCACTGCCGAAGTGCAAGATTGACAAAGGACATGCCCTGAGTCAGTCAATCCACATTTGAAAAACGCCCTCGCTCGCCGGCAATCACTCGGGAACCTTTCTCACCAGTTCTGCAAGTTCCTTGGGATCGAGCGACCGAACCGAGCCATCGAGCATGGCGAACAAAGCGGGTTTCCCGTTTGGCCCACCGAAGCCGTTCGGATGGCCGCTACCTCCAAGTCGTGGGTCGCGGGCGTTCAGCGGATCGCCCCAGGCCCGGAAATTGGAAGACACTTCGCCCGCCAGAATCGTGTTCGCTGTGCCCTGAGGGAAGTCATTGAGTTTCTTCGGCGTATCGCTTAGGACGATGTGGATATTGCCC
>DASZJS010000401.1:0-1520 GCA_035947935.1 Gemmata sp.
GCGATCGACCGCGATATCGACCATAGGCGTCCCCGGCCGCAAAGCCATGTATTCGAGCGCGCGAACCGCTGCTTTCTGCTCGTCGGGGTCGCGGAAAGAATTGGGATCGGGCACACGCTCGGTAACGCTCGTAACCATACCCGGATTCGTGCCCCAAGTGACCTGAGGAGCAATTTGCGCGGCATCCAGCTCCATGGTCTTATCGAATTTCGCCCCGGAGTCGCTCGGCAGTTTCTTCCACTGATCCACGATAGAGTTGAACTCGCGGCCGCGCGGAACGAATGGCCTGCCCTCGAGATACTCAAAAGTGGTCTGGTCTGGGGCCACCATGCCGGCCCGCGCGCCGCCTTCGATGGTCATGTTGCAAATGGTCATACGAGCGTCCATCGACAGGTGGGAGATAGCTTCGCCCGCATATTCGATCACGTGGCCGGTCCCGCCCGAGATGCCGATCTTCCCGATGAGCGCCAGGATAAGGTCCTTGGAAGATACCCCTTGAGGGCGCTTGCCGTTGAATTTAACCAGCATGGTCTTGGAACGATCCTGCTGCAGGCATTGAGAGGCGAGAACGTGCTCGACTTCGCTTGTCCCGATACCGAAGGCCAGCGCGCCGAATGCGCCATGCGTCGAAGTGTGGCTATCGCCACACACGATAGTAAGACCGGGCTGCGTTATGCCAAGCTCGGGGCCGATGATGTGTACGATGCCCTGGTTTCGGCTGAACATATCAAACAGCCGCACGCCGTGCTTCTTGCAATTCCGTGCCAGCGCTTCGAATTGCAGCCGCGCGTTGTCGTCCACAATCGGCAATTCCCGGTTTTTGGTCGGAACCGAATGATCCATCACCGCAAACGTCAGGTCGGGCCGCCGGACCTTGCGGCCTGCAGCCTCGATTCCGGCGAATGCCTGTGGGGAGGTGCCCTCATGTACCAGATGTCGGTCGATATAAATCAGGCTGGGTTCTCCGGGAACCTCTCGCACCAGGTGGGATTCCCAGATTTTGTCGTACATCGTTCGAGGAGCCATGGGACTTGTAGTTTAGCATATGGTTCCGAACGGGATAGCGTGCTCACGGGTGTTGGCCGGCAAGCAAGTCAGTCCACCGATTTTCCTATGGAGGCGTGGACGAATGCTATAATCCTGCATCCCATCTATGCCGGCATGTCAGCGGCTGTCGGGAGCACCCTATGGGTATTCATCTGCGGGACTTGGCCAGTTGGGCTCTCAATCGGAAGCTTATCGCCGGCGCGCTCATCGGCTTGACCTTATCCATTGGCATTCTTATCGGAACCGTGATTTCCGGTCGCGTGAACGCTACCCACTCATTTCTGCCTAGCGGGGCGACGCCCCTGGAGCTTCCTAACCCTGTTTCCCTTTCCAACGCCTTTGGCGCCATCGTGGAACGCGATCAACCAGCCGTGGTGAATATCTCCACCACTCAGGTGATCGATAGGAAAGGCCAGCCGCAAACGCGGGGTGGGGGTGCGGATCCGTTTCACGACTTTTTCAACCGTTTCTTC
>DASZJS010000402.1:0-3407 GCA_035947935.1 Gemmata sp.
TGGTTTGGCCTTTCGCAATCGGCTTCGCGGCTGCGGGCGTAATGTTTGGCGGAATAAACAGGGGAGCGACCGCGATATCGCCATCGCTGCCTTCGCCGCGAGTCGCCTCAATGGCAACCTTGCCTGCCTTGCCCTTCTCCATGCTTGTCGGATCGGCTGTCAACTTCAGGGCGAATGCCGGCTTTTCGACCACAGCAGCAGCGCACCCCACGAGGAGTTCGGGCGGCGGGTTGGACATTCCCCCGAGGTTTGTTTTCACGAGGTCCATCAGATTCCCAAAGCGGACAACAGGTTGCCCATTTGCTGTGATCTTCCCCTGGACTTGATACGAATATGCTCCGGGCTTGGTCCCGGCTTTGACGAGTAACGGCACGAACGCAAACGTCTGACCTGCCGGAAGCGTTACCGATCCGCTCAACGCGACGTCGCCGACGATACTCAGTTCCACTGGTCCGGCATATCCATTGAGGCGGTTCACCGTTGCCATCACCGCCGTTCCATTACCGGCCGCAGCCTCGCACCGATCGAGCGCCAACACGATGTCGAAGTCAGGGGTTACGGGCTGAACTGTGAGATGATAGATCTCATTCGGACCCGCCAAATAATTGAGTTGTTCGCAGGCGATCACGTATTCGCCATCGGCGGAGGGTGTGAATTCAACCCTGGCGGCGGGCAGCGTGGGATTGCTTCGGGCGATCTCCGTCCCCTTTGCATCCAGTATTCGGATCAACACCTCGGTTGGGGTATTGATCTCATAGGTTTGAGCTGCTGCAACCAGCTTTTGACCCTTCTTCCCGACAATGGCGAAGTGGTCCACATCGTGCGGTTTGTCGAACTTAGCGGAAACGCCACCGGGTACGGGCAGTTTGTTGGCCTTGGCAGGCTCATCGTTCGGCTCTTGCTCGATGATCTCCGGCCAGTCGCTCAAAAGCACCGGAACAGGCCACCCACCAACCCCGCTCGGCCGCTTCGGAGTCGCATACACTGCTGCTAACACCGGGTCGGTTGGTGCCTTGATGTTGACGGAGGGGATATCGGCTGCATCTGGTCCCGCAAACCCAACCTTCGCAGTCTGTCCCCGCTGAATGGCTACAGGGAATGCGGTTGTCACTCCCGGGAATTCGCCGATGCGCAGACGGTAGAAGTAATCGGGACCACCCCGGTAGACTGTATCTCGTACCTCGACCAGAAATTCACCAGCCTCTTTGAATGTGTGCGTGATCCTGCAATCGGATTGCAATCCGGGTGTGTCATCCGCATAGAGTTCGAGGAGTGCCCGGTTTGTCTTGACATCGTGCAGAAGCACGATTGGGTCGAGTGGCGAACCAAGTCGCCGAGCGATGACCTCAAACGTCAACGTCTGGCCAGCGGTAACTTTCACCTTGAAGTAATCGCTTGCTTCGGTATCGCTCCGACCGGTAATCACTACCGGGAAGGAGACAACCTGGGCCGTCTCCTTGGTCCGATTCGTCTCGGTTTCCGCCACAACTGGGAACTCATCGACCACGAATGGACGGAAATTCGAGACCCCCTGCTTCGTCGCCACGCGGATGGTGTGCAAACCTATCGGGCAATCGGCCGGAAGTTCGACCTTCACCCGGAGTTTTGCAGGTTCAGTGCCGTTCTTGTTGTCGGTTGGGATGGTAACCTTCCCCGGGCAACTCAGCAGTACATTGAGTGGATCGGCAAGATTGGTTCCGGTCAGAGTGAGTTCAACCGTTTCGCCCTTTTTCACGCCGAGGTTCGCCGGAGTTGTGAGAGTCGGAGCCTGCGGTGCTGGCGTCACCACTGGTGGCTTGGGTTGACCCATTGCCGTGGGAATGTTTCCCGATGCCAGCATGACCAAACCCGAGACGAACCCGATAAATGCGATACACAAGGCAGAACGGCGGGGCATTCGGAACCTCTGTGAAAAAGTGCGAGTTGGTGGGATGTGTTCGATGATACCCCGCCGCGGCACCCGTGGCGAGAGGCAACAGGATCGATTCAGTTGAGAGTTGAGAGCGAAAAACCCTGGCTGCCTCCACTTTCCACTCTCAACTCACACCTGAAACGATTCACGTTCAAGAAGTGATTACCATGTCCAATCCCACTCGCCTCGAAGCGCCTACCACGAACACCACTTCACCCACAACGAACAGCTACGACGAGGTGCCGTACGAGAGCCATCCATATTCCCAGACGCACCCGTCCCGCCTGGCAACAATCGCCACGCTATTCGGCTTGACGCCTCCATCTGTTGAAAAATGCCGTGTGCTGGAGCTTGGCTGTGCCAGTGGTGGGAACTTGATTCCGATGGCGGAAGCCTTGCCGGGAAGCTGGTTTGTCGGTGTCGATCTCTCGGGTCGGCAGATTGGCGATGGGGAAAAGATTGCCCGAAGTCTTGGGCTAACCAACATCAGTCTGAGGCACGCCAGCATTCTCGATGTGGATGAGACGTATGGCATGTTCGATTACGTGATCTGCCACGGAGTGTTCTCGTGGGTTCACGATGCCGTTCAGCAGAAGATTTTGGACATCTGCGCGAGGCAACTCTCTCCGCAGGGCGTCGCATATGTGTCTTACAACACCTATCCTGGCTGGCACATGCGAGGAATGATCCGCGATATGATGCGGTATCACGCTCTGCGATTCGATACACCCGATCTTCGCGTCCGGCAGGCCCGGGCGCTACTGGATTTTCTCGCACAGTCCGCACGACAGGATGGGGGTGCCTACGCAACATTGCTCAGGAGTGAACTCGAATCCCTCCGTCATCAGGCCGACCACTACCTGTATCACGAACATTTGGAGGATGTGAACGCTCCAATGTATTTTCACCAGTTCGCGGAGTTAGCCGGGAAACACGGGTTGCGGTATCTCGGAGAAGCCCGCCTCACCACGATGGTTACTGGGAATTTCACGCCGGATGTGCAGAAGGCACTCGAAACCGTTGCAACGGATCAGATCCAAGCCGAGCAATACATGGATTTCGTTCGCAACCGGACATTCCGCGAAACCCTGCTTGTCCATGACGATGTAACCCCAAACTGGGGTATCCGCCCCACCAACATCCAAGGGTTGCACATCGCCACCACCCGCAAAGGGACGGAAAACCCCAGCGACTTACGATCGACCGCGACGGTTCAATACCAAACCAAGTCCGGAATGACGCTTTCGACCTCCAGCCCTCCACTAAAGGCCGCCATGCGTGTACTTGGGGAGCGATGGCCGGGAACAATCTCGTTCGAGGAACTCAACAAAACGGTGAACGGGTTGCTCGAACAAGAATCGGATGATGGGGAAGCCCTGGCCTTGGGGTTACTGAACACCTACATCGCGGCCGACCTTCTGGAACTACACGCGGTTCCGGTGATCGCTGCGACAGCCGGAGAGAAGCCGGTTGCGCTCCCCTCGGTTCGAGTCAG
>DASZJS010000403.1:0-5899 GCA_035947935.1 Gemmata sp.
GGGCCCGGGAGCGTTAGCGACCGGAGCAAAGCCGGTAGGCGATCCCTCATCCCTCATCCTTCCTCATGGGCAAGCGGATCGTGAACTTCGTCCCTCGGCCGGGTTCGCTCTGCACTTCGATAGTCCCGCCGTGAGCGTCAATGATCTTTCGTGTGGTCGCCAATCCTAGCCCATTTCCATTCATTTTCGTGGTGTGAAACGGACGGAACAACTTCGCCAACTGCTCCGGTGGGATGCCGTGCCCGTTGTCGATCACATCCAGGCATACCCACTGTGCCGCTTCACCGGATTTTAGCGGTTTCGTGTCTTCACATCGACCAACCAGTGTAAGCATGCCGCCATCGGGCATGGCTTGCTCGGCGTTCAGCATCAAGTTCAAAAGACATTGCTCGAACAGATCGCGCTCGATATGAACCAACGGCAAATCGGGGGCTGGAATCCAGCCAATCTCGATGTTTTGCTGTCGGGCTGTTGGTGCCAGAAAGTCCACAATCCGGGTCACAACTGCATCAAGGGTGGTTGGCTCGGTCGTCAAATCCTGTACCCGGGCAAAGCGGAGGAAATCGGAGGCGAGATCGACGAGCTTCTGACACTCTTCGTGCAGTCGCCCAACACGGTCGAGCGCTCGCCGCTCGCGGGGAGTTTCGGGATTCTCAAAATCTTCACCGAGAAGCTGGAGATTCAGCGACAGGGTGCCCACGCGGTTTTTAATCTCGTGGATAAACCCGCCGGCCAACTCCGCGAGTTCCGTGTATTGCTGAGCAGTTGGCTCGTCATAAACAGTAGCGCCTGACATGGTGATGCCCTCAGCGGACACCAATAGTGTACGAGGTTGACGATCCGTTATTGGGAGGTTGGATCTGTATGAGTCGTTAGGTGGCAAGCAGGAAAAGATCTACCGCTGGAAGACTGCCTCTCCAGCGGTAGATCTTTTCCTGCTCACCACCTTAGTCCTGAGTCCCCTTGTCCTTCGTGAAGACAGTCCCGCGTTTCGCTCCGTTCTCTTCTCGAGGGACGAAAGATCGAAGAACGAAAGCAGAGTTATGAGCGTGAGGTCGCCCGTCTCCGGAAGAAGAATCCAACAAGGGGAAGACCACTGGCGACGAGAGCAATGGTACCGGGCTCAGGGGCAGCCAGTGATGTCACGCTCACATCGACGTTGGCAATGACCGGCGCGGTCGAATCAGGACTGGAAAATGCCGGCTCGATCCCCACCCGGTACAGGTTGGTTCCCAGCGTCACAGAGCCGGGGTAGGTAACCCCAATACCCGCAACTGGGAACGCCCATGACCCATTCGGCTGCTGCTTCCAGGCTGAAAAGGCCTCGCCGTATGCGGTCACCTGCGCGGACTGACCCGATGCCAGATCGGTAATAGTAACTACAACGCCAAACTCCGCGAGGGGATTAATTCCGCTCGCATTTGGCATCGCGGTTGACCAATTGCTCAGGGAAACAGTCCCGATCGCGGTCTGGAAGTTCGATTCCCTACTAGGCGCCGACCCGACACCACACCCGCTCATGCTTACGGTCCCACTGGATGACGGGATGTCGATCTGGCCCGGGCTCGGATTGCTGGGAACCGGGTAAACGGTGCCACTGATCTGGAACGTATACATGAGTCCGGCATCGGCTGCCTGCGGGAGGATGGCCAGCACTGCGAGTGCAAGCCCGGTTTGGATTAACTTCACGCGTGAATCTCCTTCGGTTTCTTATCGCAGATCGTGGCCGCGCGATTGTGTCCAAGACAGCCGACAAGGTCAACATCAACTGAAACCGAGCCCGGTTGGATCGCTCTTGTTTGAAATGGGTTCGTGCGTAGAATACCAGCGTTGGTTGATGGTTATTCCTAACCACATGAAATAGAGCAATTGAACGCTGTTCAATTGCTCTCATTTCAGATCGGGGGGCGATCTGGTTTCGACCGGGCAAATTGAAGTGTCAGGTGGCGTGTCGTGGTTGATCAGCTGGCCACGTAAAAAGCCGATCAAAAACTAACTGCTGAACCGCAGTTCTCTCTCGCGGCGTAATACCCGTGGGCCGTCCCGGCAGCTTCGCCCGAAAGGGGCCGGTTCGGACGCAAGTCGGGCTCGCAGGAACTTGAGGGTTGGGGCAACCCAACCCGATTCGGCGGCTGTTCCCGCTAAAAAAACCTGGCCGATAGTTGTCCCGGGATCCTGCTTGTCGGAGTCCGGTCCAACAAACATAAGGTAGTCTTCGGACAGACCTTAAAAGTGACAGGCTACACACGTAGATGCCGATACGGAAGTGCTTCGGGACCCGGGTTCAATTCCCGGCGCCTCCATAAAATGAAAAGGGCTTGCGACAAAAGTCGCAAGCCCCTTTCATTTGTACACTTACGATTTTAGTCTGTTCTCAAATCGGCCTCTCGGACGTCATCGGGCTCTGTTCGATGTATTCGCACGACGGCACAGCCTGGACAGAGGACTACCTATTGATTGCTTGCGGTTCCAACCGCCTCCAGATGCAAACGGCCAGGGCCGACTTTTTTTGACCCAGCATGTGAGTGCCGTACCTCCTGTAAGGTCTGGCTCAAGCAATTGCGATCCATTCTCCTATCAAATGACCGTTTCACACATGGTATTTGGTACAAGATGTTACAGATTGACTATTCACGCCACTCTCAGCTGAACTGCGGGACTCTTTCGCAGTAGCAACTCTCTTTATCGCGGCGTTACAGATCCTGCTTTTTCCACACAAAGTGTCGACATTTCCGCTTCTCTTCAGCCAGCAGAAGCACGCGGCACCGTTGTTGCTTTGGTTGGATCAAGACGTTGGACTTTGCTGGGGAGGACGGTGAACCATGATGTGGCTCGTTCGGCTGGCACTGAACCGCACCTATACGTTCGTGGTAATGGCCTTGCTGATCGGTGCCGTCAGCCTGGTTAGCGTTAACCGGATGTCGACCGACATCTTCCCAGAGATTAACATCCCGGTGGTATCGGTTGTATGGCAGTTCACTGGCATGCCGGCCGATGAAATCGAGAAGCGCATCATCCTCGTCAACGAGCGTGTGCTGACGACCTCGGTCAACGACATCGAACACATCGAAAGCCAGTCGCTCTTCGGCGTTGGCGTCATCCGGATTTACTTCTACCCGGGTGCCAAGATCGAGGCAGCCGTCGCCCAGGTGACCGCCACCAGCCAGGCGATCCTGAAGGTCATGCCGCCTGGCATCGACCCCCCGTACATCGTTCAGTACAGCGCCACCAGCGTACCCATCGTGCAGATTGCCGTCAGCAGCGATACTCTGACTGAAGAGCAGATCTTCGACTACGCCGCCAACTTCATTATCCAACGGCTCGGCACCGTGCAGGGCGCACGCGTGCCGCAACCCTGGGGCGGCAAGTGGCCGCAGGTCATGGTCGATCTCGACCCCGACCAACTTTATGCCCGCGGCCTTTCGCCGCAGGACGTGCAGGCGGCCATCAACAACCAGAACCTCATCGTTCCGTCGGGGACCGCCAAGATCGGTGCCACGGAATACTACGTCAAGCTCAACAGCAGCCCCGACGCGATTGCCGCCTTCAATGAGATGCCGATCAAGACGGTCAACGGTGTGCCGGTCTACGTCAAGGACGTGGCTCAAGTCCGTATGGGGTATCAGGTGCAGACCAATGTCGTCCGCCGCGACGGGCGACGGGCCGTGCTGATGACCATCCTCAAGGGTGAGGGAGCCTCAAGCCTCGACGTGGTCAACCGCGTGCGCGCTGCCATGCCCGGCATCCAGGCGCAGATGCCTCCTGAACTGAAGATGGAGTTCCTCTTCGATCAGTCGGTGTTCGTCCGCGCAGCCATCGACGGTGTGATCAAGGAGGGGGCGATCGCAGCCGGGCTGACAGCGCTGATGATCCTGGTGTTCCTCGGCTCGTGGCGCAGCACCGTCATCGTCGCCATCTCGATCCCGCTGTCGATTATGGTGTCTGTCATCGTGCTGTGGGCGCTGGGGCAGTCTCTCAACACCATGACGCTGGGCGGCCTGGCCCTGGCGGTCGGCATTCTGGTGGACGATGCCACCGTGGAACTGGAGAACACCCACCGCAACTTCGCCGGCAACAAGCCGATCCGCCGGGCCATCCTCGACGCGGCGTCCCAGATCGCCACGCCGGCGCTGGTCTCGACGCTGTCGATCTGCATCGTCTTCATCCCGGTGCTGTTCCTGAGCGGGCCGGCTGCGTCGCTGTTCTACCCGTTGGCCCTGGCGGTCGTCTTCGCCATGCTCGCATCGTACTTCCTGTCGCGGACCCTCGTGCCGACGATGGTGTACTACATGCTGCCGAAGGAAGTCCCGCTGTACGCCGCGCAGGAGCAGGGCCTGCCGCCGCCCGGGGGCGGGCCGATCTGGCGGTTTCACCTCGGGTTCGACCGCCGGTTTGAACGTCTGCGCTCCGCTTACCAGTCGCTGCTCGGTTGGGCGCTGGAGCACCGCTTCTTGACGATCGCCGGGATGCTCGGCTTCGCCTTTGGTTCGTTGCTGTTGGCCCCCCGGCTCGGTGAGGATTTCTTCCCGGCCGTCGATGCCGGCCAGTTCCGGCTGCACGTCCGGGCGCCGTCCGGCTCGCGGATCGAGGAGACCGAACGGATCTTCGGCCGGGTCGAGGACGTGATCCGGGAAATCGTGCCCGAGAACGAACGGGAAATGATCCTGGACAACATGGGACTGACGCCATCCTTCACGACCCGGGCCTACGTCGACAACGGCACGGTCACCGACGGCGATGGCGAGATTCTCGTCTCGCTCAAGGAGAATCACCGCCCCACCGCGGGGTACGTCGCCCGGCTGCGGGAGGAGCTGCCCAAGCGGTTCCCAGATTGCACGTTCAACTTCGAACCGGCTGACATCACCAGCCAGATCCTGGACTTCGGACTGCCGGCCCCGATCAACGTCCAGGTGGTCGGCGTCAACCGCGAGGGGAACCTCCCCGTCGCCAAGAAGTTGCGAGAGGAAATGGCCAAGATCCCCGGCATCGCGGACGTCCACATCCAGCAGATCACCGATTACCCCACGCTCCGCGTGGACGTGGACCGCGTCATGATCTCGCAGATCGGTGGGTTGACCCAGCAAAGCGTGACCGGCAGCGTGCTGGTGTCCCTCAGCGGCACCACTCAGGTAACGCCCAACTACTGGGTGAACCCCAAGAACCGCATCAACTACGTCCTGGCCGTGCAGACGCCGCCGAGCCGCATCACGTCCGTGGACGACTTGATGAGCACGCCCATCATCAACGGCATCCCCTCCGTGCCGCCTCCGCCGCCGGCGAACAACCTGTCGCCGCTGATTCCCGGATCGCCGTGGACCGGGTCGCCCGGGCAGCGGATCCCGGGGTTGCAATATCCGCAACAGCCCCAGTTGCTGAGCAACGTGTCGCACCTGTATCGCACGCTCTCGGAGGGGGTGGTGAGCCACTACAACGTGCAGCCGGTGTTCGAGGTCTACGCGGACGTGCAGGGGCGCGACCTGGGGGGCGTGTCGGCCGACGTGCAGCGGGTCGTCGATTCGTTGAAGTCGGAGTTGCCGCGCGGCAGCACGTTTGCCATCCACGGTCAGGTCGAGAGCATGAACAACTCGTTCAGCGGGCTGGCTTACGGCATGATGTTCGCCGTGCTGTTGGTCTACTTCCTGATGGTCGTGAACTTCCAGTCATGGCTAGACCCGTTCATCATCCTTACAGCGCTGCCCGGGGCCCTGGCCGGCATTTTGTGGATGTTGTACCTGACCGGAACCCGGATAAGCGTGCCGGCACTGATGGGGTCGATCATGTGCATCGGCGTGGCGACGTCCAACAGCATCCTGATGATCACGTTTGCCAACGACCAGCGCAGGGACGGGCACGATGCCCGCAGCGCGGCCCTCACCGCGGGTGCGACGCGGCTGCGACC
>DASZJS010000404.1:0-10930 GCA_035947935.1 Gemmata sp.
GATGGGAAGGAGCACTGTCCCCCGCGAGCCCTGCATGAACGCTGCACTGACGTTTTTCTCGCTGGTCGGGAGCCATTCGGTCCGTCGCCTGACCGACAGGAGTGCCGGACTGAGCATGTCGATCTCGGCGTTCAGCAGAGCCATCCCTTGAAGTCGATCCCGACCCTGATGCGAGTCGGCCAGGAAGCGGTCGGACCAGAACCCAAGCCCCCGACATCCGCACGCCAGAGCAATGTGAGCCATCACTCGCACCTGCTCCGGATGCGGTCCGATCGGATCGGTGAAAGAATCGGTGGACTTCTGTCCCATCACGGTCGCGATGTACCAGTCCGGAAGGTGATTCTGAATCCACGTCCAATACGTTGCCCGATCGGCGGTGAGAGCGTTGCGTTGGTTCAACCAGTCTCGATATTTAACCATTTGCAGGCTGGTGAACAGCGGCCAGCGATGAGCACCAACCACATCCAGATAATGGGAGTATGCCCCGAAGCCATCCCACAGGTCGGCACCGCGAGGCCGCCGCGGGTCGTAGGAGCGGATCGCGTCACTCGTCTGATAGAGCCGGTCGGCTTGCTCGGCCCTCCGGCCCACGCCAAGATCCCAGTACAGCACATCGACCCCACTGAACTTCCGAATAGCCTGAGCCAGATCATCCGCATCACTATTCACTCCCACTTGATCGTTCGCCTGAGCAGTGGACAGCGGCATGGATGGGATCACCATCCAACCTTCGCGAGTCGCCTCTTCAAGTAGCTCGGGCGAGACATTCGGCGGCAGCCAGATGGAATCGAATCCAGCCTGTCGGAGAACGTACAGCGGCGTACCCGTATGTCGAATTGCCCGGAACAAGAACGGCTTCCCATCGACGAACATCGCCCCACCGCGCTGCTCCACCAGGCGGCCATGCACGCCGACCGCGGGGTTGCTGGGTTTGGTACGCTGGACGGAAACTCCGGGGGTTCCCGGGGCTCCGATACCCGTTTGGTCTGGCACTTTCACCGGGCCGATATCGAGATCATCCACCCACACATCGACGGTGCCTGGGCCGGTGTACAGGTTCAGCACCAGACGATCGATGTAGGCATCCGTTGCGTTCACTGCCCGGCCAATTTTGGCCTGTAACACCGGGAGGTGCTTGCCGAGCACTTCGGGCAGATCGTCGAGCGTGAGTTTTTCCCAACTATGACTCTTCTCGTAGGTTTTCCCAACGATGAGCGTGGTGAGGGGAACCTGTGGGTTTGCGGGATCTGGCTCCTTGGGGAAAACGACGCGGGCTCGCAACTGGATGCCGGTCTTGCTCGCCTTCACCCAGATACCCGCAGTCAGCAGTTCGGAAATGGGGGCGGGCGGGGTGTCGTAGTAGTAATGAATGAACGCGGCATCGCCGGTAGCGGCCTCGGCCGTCAACTTGATGTGTTCGCTCGATGGTTGACTCTTGAAAAACAGCGCCGAAATGTCGTGTTCCAGCTCATCCACCTTAACATTCGCATCGCCGCGAACGAATGCGGTCTGTCGCCCACTGAACCCGTGGCGGTGAATTTGCTCACCTCGAACGGGAACGAGGGCAAAGCCAACCGCAAAGGCGGCAACGAGAAACGCCGCAAGAGCAATCATGCGTGGACGCATGCGGATGGCTCCATAACACTCGGATATTCAGACGCGGCAAGATATAGCGACCGATGAGGATTGCCGGAAGAGCAAACTGAGCTCGCTTCGCTCGCAGTGTTAGGCTCGTTTCGCTCGCAGTGTTCAGTGTGCAGTGAAGACATTGAAACCACGGTTAGGTAGTTTGAGGTCTTTAACTGAACACTGAACACTGAACACTGAACACTAATTCTTGACTCCCCACCTCAACCGGGGACAATGCCATCGTGTTCGCTCTTTCGCTCTCTCCAACAAGGAAGCTCTCCCAATGGCTACTGCAACTGCTACCGCACGCAAATCGAAGTATGCACCGCCAAAGGTCTCCGATCAGAAGATGCTGATCGGTGGGAAGTGGGTCGCGAGCGCCTCGGGCAAGACGTTTCCAACCCTGAACCCCACCTCCGGCGAAACCATCTGCAACATCGCGGAAGGCGATAAGGCCGACATCGATCTGGCCGTGAAGGCTGCCCGTCATGCGTTTGAATCCGGCCCCTGGTCGAAAATGAATCCCTCGGATCGCAGCCGACTCCTGCACAAACTGGCCGATGCCATCGAAGCACACAGCAAGGAACTCGCGGAACTCGAATCGCTCGACAACGGCAAACCCATCACCGATGCACTTACCGCCGATCTGCCGCTGACCATTCAGTGCTATCGCTATTACGCCGGCTGGGCCGACAAGATTTACGGCCAGACTCTCCCCATCAACGGCAATTATTTCTGCTACACCCGGCACGAACCGATCGGGGTTGTCGGGCAGATCATCCCGTGGAATTTCCCGCTCCTGATGCAATCGTGGAAGTGGGCTCCGGCATTGGCGTGTGGGAACACGGTCGTTCTGAAGCCGGCCGAGCAAACTCCGCTCACCGCCCTCTACGTTGCCCGGCTGGCTCAGGAAGTCGGGTTCCCCGATGGCGTCATCAACGTTGTCCCCGGATATGGCCCAACCGCGGGCGCAGCCCTCTCCGGCCACATGGATGTGGACAAGATTGCATTCACCGGCGAGACAAGTACCGGGAAGATCGTGATGACCGCGGCGGCCCAAAGCAACCTGAAGCGAGTTTCCCTCGAACTGGGCGGCAAATCCCCGAACGTGGTGTTTGCCGATGCCGACCTTGACGCGGCGATCGAAGGAGCATACTTCGGCCTGTTCTTCAACCAGGGGCAATGCTGCTGCGCTGGGTCGCGCCTGTTCGTGCAGGATTCCGTTTACGACGAGTTCGTCCACAAGATCGCGGCCAAGGCGAAGGGAAGAAAGGTTGGCGACCCATTCCATCAGGACACCGAGCAAGGGCCGCAGGTATCGCAGGAGCAGTTCGACCGTGTGATGAGCTACATCGAATTCGGGAAGAAGGATGGGGCGAAGATGCTGACGGGCGGCAATCGGGTTGGGGACAAAGGATACTTCATTCAGCCGACCGTGTTCTGCGATGTAAAGGACGACATGAAGATCGCGAAAGAAGAAATCTTCGGGCCGGTGATGAGCATCTTGCGATTCAAGGATGTGGATGAGGTGTTGGATCGCGGGAATCGCACACTTTACGGACTGGCTGCGGCTGTTTGGACTAAAGACATCAAGAAGGCGCTGCGGATGGCGAACGGATTGCGAGCCGGGACGGTGTGGGTGAACTGTTTCGATGTGTTCGATGCCTCGGCTCCGTTCGGTGGATTCAAGATGTCGGGCATTGGCCGCGAACTCGGCCAGTATGCCCTTCAGCTTTACACCGAGGTGAAGACCGTCACGATGGCGATGTGATTGCGGTTCACGAGCCTGACTTTCCGTGGAGTGCGGCCATCAAACCGCACTCCACGGGAGATAACTCTTCGAGAGATTTTGGGGTTTTTTTGGCCCGGTTTCCTGAAACACATGCGACCTAACCTCAATCCCAATCGCACCTTGACACGAGTTTTAATAATTTAGCTTCGTTTGGCAGAATCGCCCCTTTTTTAGATCATTATAAAATATTTAAATAATATTAAGATAACTATTGCGACCGCGCGGACCGGCTTTTGCTTTGTCAACACTCGACGTCCGGTACGCAACCTCACCGCCAGTCGAGGCCCGTGATCGCATCGCCATACTCGCGGCGAACGATAACCTTCGCGTTCGTCCCATCCGCATTGCACACTGTCACCCGGCTGGCGGTCCATGTGCCGCCGCCAGGCGCGCCCAACAAGCCTGGCGGTTCCCGCTCGCCTGCCGGGCGAGGAATCGTCTCTTCCCATTGGAACGCGATCCGTTTCCCGTCTGGCGACCAGCACAGGCGGGTGGTGTGGTTCTGAAGCATCTCCTTGGGCAAATCCAACCGCGTCGACTTTTTCGTGCCGAGGTCCCGAACGACCACCTCCCACGCGGCCAATGCGCCCTGCTTCCCGAACATGCCGCTCATCAACAGGCGTTTGCCATCTGGTGAGAACCGACCATCGTATAAGAACCCGGATGCAATCTCGCTGTCCTTATCTGGTGCCAGGGTGTCGGAGGAGATCAGGTGCAGGGTCTGATGGTTAGAGACCGCCGTGTTCGTGGATGTCAGCAGTGTACTGCCGTCTGGCGACACATCGACGAGCTCGTGTTCGGGCGGTAATTTCAGCCGCTTCGTTGTGGTGCCATCGGCGACGTTGTACACCCAGGTTTGAAACGAGATCATTTCGCCCGCCTTTTCGGATTCAGCCAGCTTGTCCGGATCGAGGTGTGAGAAGTAGATAAGCCTGCCGTCCGCGGACCACACGAGGGAATGGAGGTACACATCCTCGGCGATCGTTTTCGATCCGGCAGCTTGTGCCTTCAGATCGAGCAGGCGAATGCTGAACTTATTCCAGGCAATCACGCCCGGATCCTTCTTGATGACGGTTCCTCGGTCGAAGCACACCGCCCGCTTCCCGTCCGGTGACAGTCGAGGGTTCATGAGTTGGAATCGATCCTTCGGCTTCACCACCAGCAGAGACGTGCCGTCCGGCTTCACCACCTCCAGCGGCTTGTCGTCGGAAAATGACGAGATGACGATCACTGCCTCATGTGGTTCGGCGACCTTCGGCACCGGAGCGGCGATCGTTGGCGCAGTTCGCAGCAACCCGAAACAGACCATCACCAACAGCGCGCACATCGCCGCCAGTGCCAGTTTCAGTTTTGTAAATGACATGGCTCGCAAAACTCCATGTGAGAGTTCCAGGACCATGCGCGGGGGCGTGCCCTGCGCACTTTGAATCGCCGCTTGGGCCAGCGTCGATGAGACTGTAAACGATGCACCCAGCGCGGTCGGGAACACAACCCCCCGACGGTGCAATCGCTTGGCCAGCGCCTTCCGCGCTTTCGCCAACCGACTGCTCAGGGTGCCCTCGGCGATGCCCAACCGCTCGGCGGCCTGGGTCCGACTCATGCCTTCGATTTCACATAGCAGGACCGCCGAACGGAGAATCTCGGGCAGGTCGGTGATCGCTGCATCCACCAGAGTGGCGGAATCGTCCGGGCCGGGTATCTCGATCGGACGCTCCGGAAGCGTTCCGGGCAACGTCTCACGATGCCTTCGCCGCCGCATAGCGCGCGCTGACTCCAGCGCTGCCTTTCGGGCCACCCCGTACAGCCATCCGCCCACTGCACTGGGAGGGTGGATGGTGTGAGCTTTCCGCGCGAGGACGACGAACGCTGCCTGGAACGCATCCTCGGCCAGATGATGGTCGCGAAGCGTCCTTCGACACACTCCGTAGACCACCGATCCGTGCCGCCGGACCAGTTCCTCGAACGCTTCGTCGCATCGGGTGTCCACGAACCGGCGCACTAGCTCCCCGTCCGCCGCATTGACGGTGGCAAGGCGGCGAACGAGCTGCCCCGGAGCGAATGTCGGCATAGGCGAAGTTCCTCGGACCGCTTACTTACTTATCTGAAGCACAGACACTGGCGCGTCGCGCAAAAAAAGGGAAAAGGGGAATCGAGCGGCTACCCGGTAACATATCCAATGTCCCGGACGATTACCGTGAGGAACGATCGGGCATCGGTAGCGGGGTTGTGCCAAAGCCCAATCGGTGAGGATCGATTGCTCCGCTGTGAATCACGTTCCGAAACCACGAGCAAGGAGGCAGCCGGGCAGCTCCGGGCTGCCGAAAATTATGGATGAGTGAGGGACTTGTAGATCAGAAGGAAACCTGCAAACTATTGCGGAATGAAAGTTGTTTTTGGCTCCGCATGATCCAAATACTGGTTGAATAGATGCTGACATTTCTGTTTTGGATCATGGTCGGTGAAGGGAAGAAGACCACCCCAGAGGAGCTTACGTTCCAAACTTCAGGGGAGGCTCGTCTGTTGGAGGTTCTCCGAATCTGGCAAGAATTAACCAAGTCGATCTGGTCATGCTGGCTGAGTGTCCTCGGTGGAGATAACAAATGCTGAACTTCTTGAAAAAATTGAGATCCGCTATCGCAAACGAGCAATCGTCGATGGTATCGCCATATGCCAGTGGATGTAATGATTTTACCTTCAACCTCCTTCGCAATACGAAAGAAAAGGAGAACATCATATGTTCTCCAAAAAATATTTCCGATTGCTTGGGAATGTTGTATTTAGCCACTAGAGAAGAAACTTATACTGCATTTCGATCAACGTGCTGTTATCCAGATGACCCTTCTGCAACAGGGAAATATATTCGAGATATCAACCAATCGTTGAGTGCGGACAAAGAGTGTACAATCCGAACAGCCAATGGACTTTGGTGCCAAAATAGCTACCCATTTGATTCGGCGTATGTCCGTTTTGTCAGAGATGTATTTGGCGCGGAGTTTGCTACTGCAGATTACACAAATATGGCGAATCATAAGCACATTGCCGATGACATCAATGGATGGATCGGCAAGCAAACGAGGGGAAAAGATGGAGAGCCGCTCATCAAAGACCTCGTTAATAGTGGCGATTTTGCAGTGGATACCGTTGTGACCCTGGTCAGTGCCATTTACTACCTGGGGAAATTCAAGACGAAATTTGACAATGCTTCAACTCATAAACAACCTTTTAATTTGAACGATGATAGTCAAGCTGATTGTCAGATGATGAAGCAACGAGACGATTACCTTATGGCGGATTTGAAAGATTGTCAGGTTTTGATTGTTCCCTATGCGGGCAGCACAGTTCTAACGCTCATTTTGCCCAAGAAGATTGGTACATTGGCTGACATTGAGAAGAAGCTGACACACAGCACATACACTTCCATGTGCGCTGCTGCAACAATGGGTACTACCATTGTCATGTTTCCGAAATTCAAGATTAGCACAGAGCTTGAATTGAAGGAGCCGCTTGAAGAATGTGGATTGGAGATTGCCTTTTCTGATAGAGCAGATTTTCGAGGAATGCTTGTTGAGAATACGACCGAACGGCAACAAGGAATCAAAATCAGTAGCGCCATTCATAAAGCGTTTGTCGATACAACAGAAGAGGGTACAGAGGCCGCAGCGGCTACTGCGACCGTGTTGAGAGGTGGTTCAGCTCGCATACCACCTGTTCGGATTTTCAAAGCAGATCATCCATTCCTCTTCACAATCTCTCACCAACCCACAGGATGTATTCTGTTTGTTGGAAGGCATACCAAACCGGCTGGATATTGACTACGTTCATCTTAATTAAGATGAACGGATGCGTTGTCAGTGAGAAACCCGCGTTGTGTGCCGCGCAAGATTCGCGGGATTGCGATGACCGGGCGAGAGGGTAACATAAAGTCATGTAGTCGGAGATCGCCCGAGGTGTTCGGTCCCCTCTGGCTACCCGGTATCGCCCCACACTGGGCCACGGAATCGGTAGAACCCACTCCACCGTCTCCCAAGTAGCCCAACGACCGCTTCCCAATATTCCAACAGTTCGATGGTAAAGAGCTACGATTTATCACCTGAGCCCTCTGTACCCCATCGCCACCAGGCGATGGTTTTCCCGCGAGGTTCCCATGATTCGATTGGCGTTGTTCTGTGGACTGGTCCTGACCGCAACCTATTCCACCGCTGACGACAAGAAAGAAGTGCCCAAGGAACTGGTGCCTTTCCAGGGTGCCTGGAAACTGGTCAAGGTTGAGGTGGGCGGGAAAGAACCAAAGGATAAACCCACCGAAGAAGTACGGTTCACATTTACAGGTAACAAACTGACAATCAAGGAGGGCAAGCGGAATCCCGACGCAGGCACCTACTCCATCGACTCCAAAAAGGATCCGGCCGAGATCGACCTCGTCAGCTCAAAGGACAGGAAAGCCTTGGGCATTTACAAGTTCGATAAGGACGGCAAGTTGACGATGAGCTACATCATGGACCCAAACGCACCCCGACCCAAGAAGTTTGGTGAGGCAGAGGCGGTACAGGTTGTTCTGGAGAAAGTGAAAGAATAAAAGGAGTGTTCAGTTTTCAGTGTTCAGTAAAAGACATCGAAATCACGTTTACGTGGTCTGAGGACTTTAACTGAAAACTGAACACTTCAACTATTCCCGAAGTAGTGTTGTAACTTCTTGATTGCCTTGTACTTCTCATCGCTGACACGTTCGACCGTCGTGCCCAGCTCGGTGGCGATCTCGGGCACGGTCCATCCATCGGCCGTCAGGTCCAGCAATCGCCGCTGACGTGGGCTCAACACCTCGCTCGCTGCCTTCGCAACTGCATCGCGTTCATCCTTCGTCGCATTGGTGACGATCCGTCGGTCTGGGTGGTCGGGAGTCAGTCCGGCAAACTTCCGGGCTCGCTGGGTCCGCTTCTTCACCGCATCAATCGCCCGCAGGAACTCGCGCCGTTCGGCGGTTTCATCATCGACCAGCACCGAACCCCAGCGATCGGCATCGATCCGCTCCAGAAGGCGGATAAACACCTCCTGCGTGCAGTCCTGCCATCGATCGGCCGGTAACCGGGCATTCCGCCAGCAAGTCTGGCAGTATTTGCTGATGTCGGTGACTGCCTTTGTACCCGATTCCGTGCTGCTCGCACTGGCCGGTGAACTGGCGAGGGCAGTTCCCAACACAACCGCCACCATCATGCGGCGGGAATTAGACTTGGAAGGAAGAAATCTGCGCATCCGGATCACCCATTCGGGAAGTACATCTCGTCCATTATACAGACGGTTTCCGATCGCGTTCTCGCAACCAGCGCGGAAAATTTGTTGCCTCAGACCCCCATCCGGTGTAAGTCGGCTGGAGAACTCTGTTTACCCCACCTCCCGGCCGACCCACAAACCGGCCGCTTGTCTGATCCCCTCTGAGGTATCTCCATGCTGCACCGCTCTCTTTTGCTCGTTGCGGTATTTGTCGCGACAGTTGGATTCGCCCAGGAACCCAAACTGCCCGATGCAAGTCCCAAAGGTGAGACTTTCGGCTTCGCGTTTGAAAAAAGCAAGGTCTTCCCGGGCACAACGCGTTCGGTCAGGGTTTACGTTCCCAAACAGTACGATGGGAAGACCCCAGCTTGTGTCTACGTTGGCCAGGACGGCGGGGGATTCAACGAAACTGCCGTGTTCGACAAACTGATTGCCGAGAAGTCGATGCCGGTGACCATTGGGGTGTTCGTCACTCCGGGCGAGGTAAAGGTTGGCAAGGATGTCCTGCGGTACAACCGCAGTTACGAATACGATGGGCTCGGCGGCGAATACGCCAAGTTCCTGCTCGATGAACTGCTCCCGGAAGTCGAGACAAAGAAGGCAAACGATGGCCGGGCCATCGTTCTTTCCAAGAGCGGTAACGACCGGGCCATTGGCGGTGCATCGAGCGGGGCGGTTTGCGCGTTTACCGCGGCGTGGGAACGACCGGATGCCTTCACACGCGTCTTTTCCGCCATCGGCACTTACGTTGGGCTTCGCGGTGCGAACGAATACCCCACCCTGATCCGCAAGTACGAACCCAAACCGATCCGGGTCTTCCTCCAGGATGGCAGCAAGGATCTGAACATCTACGGCGGCGATTGGTGGATGGCCAACCAGGAGATGGAACGGTCGCTTGTGTTTGCGGGTTACGAGGTGAAGCACGAGTGGGGTGAGGATGGGCACAGCGGGGCGCACGGAACGCGCCTTTTCCCCGAAGCGATGAAGTGGCTGTGGGCCGATTATCCGAAACCGGTCAAGGTCGGGCTTGGCAGTTCGCAGATGCGGGAAATCCTGATCCCGGGCGAGGACTGGAAGCTGGTGGGTGAGGGTTACAAGTTCACCGAGGGACCGGCCACCAACGCCAAGGGCGAGATGTTCTTCAACGATGTGGGTGCGAGCAAGACCTACAAAATCGATCCGGATGGCAAGCCGGTCGTCTTCCTGGACAACAGCAAAGGCGGCGATGGTCAACGCTTCGGGCCGGACGGCAAGCTCTATGCCAACGCCACGGCCGAGAAGAAGGTGATTGCCTGGGATGCCGAGGGCAAACCCACGACCATTGCCGAGGGTTTCCGGGGCAACGACCTCGTGGTATTGCACAACGGTGCCATTTACGACACCGATCCATTCGAGACACCGAACAACAGCAAGGTCTATTACATCAGTCCGAAGGGCGAGAAGAAGGTTGTCGATACGGGGCTAAAGTTTGCCAATGGGATCACGGTTTCGCCGGACCAGACGCTCTTGTATGTGGACGACAGCCGGACACACTGGGTTTACAGCTATCAGATTCTTCCGGATGGCACGCTGGCCGACAAGCAGAAGTTTTATCACCTTCACGTTTCCGACCGCGACGATGACAGCGGCGCGGATGGAATGCGGGTGGATCGCGACGGTCGGTTGTGGGTGGCAACGAAGATCGGTTTGCAGGTGTGCGACCAGGCCGGACGAGTGTTGTGCATCATCCCGACACCAAACGGGAAACTGGCAAACTTGACGTTTGGCGGCCCGAACATGGATGTGATTATCGCCGCGTGCGGTGACAAGGTCTACAGCCGCAAGGTGAAGGTGAAGGGAGCAAACGCCTTTGAAGCTCCCTTCAAGCCAAAGGCTCCGCAACTGTGATATGATGGGGTTTTGACGAGAAGCGTGAGCGACGGGTCTTGCAAGAACCATCGCTGACACTTCTGGCTCATAATGACGCTGCTGTTGGTTCAGAAGGGATCGTCGATGAGCTTTCGCGATTTCACCTTACAGAAGGCGCAACAAGATTTCGGCCTGACAACAGGCACCTCGCAACAACTCTTCGCGGGGATTGCTGCGGTGCCATTGTCCGAGACGATGCGTCGATATCTGAGCGACTTCCAGTCGCTGGGCATAAGCATTCCAACCGAGAAGGGGCGGTCTGAGTTACTGGTTGCGCCATTGCTGGCTGAGGTGTGGGGACAATCGAAGCATCGGATCAGCCTCTACTCGGGG
>DASZJS010000405.1:0-9434 GCA_035947935.1 Gemmata sp.
TTTCGGGTCATGGGTATGATTCTCCGGGCAGAGGAAAGGAGTCCCCCGACCGCCTTGGCCAGAGGGAACATGACCGCCTGAGTGAAAAGGGGGTCAGTGACGGTGTATGCCCTCACCACCCCTCGTGGCGAGGCTTATCGCGGGAAAAACTTCGTCAGCCTGGCGTAAATCTGCACGTCCGGATGCGATTTCCCGTGCCTCATGTCTTCTTCCGGGCCACGACCTTGTCCGCAAAATCCACCACTCACAATCAACTATTCGCAAACGGCCCACGCCGGGGCAACCACTTGCGCGTTTGCAGCCAGAGCCCGGGCGCTCACCTGCAACACCCGCAGGAATCCTTCGCTGTCGGCGTGATCGAACTCGCCAATCGCTTCCATGCTGGCGTTGCTTTCCGAATACATCTGGTGCGGAACATCCTCGGCCGAATCGAATTCGGCCCGACCCTTATACAGCTTCAACCGGATCGTGCCGGTTGCCAGTGCATTGATCGGTGCAATGGCCGACCGGGCCAGGTGCGTACCGAGATCGAAGCCGTATCCCTGATAAATCTGTTTAGCCACGAACAGCGCGAGTTGATCGAACAATTCCCGACTCCGACGATCGAGAATGAGTTGCAGCAGGAACGCATAAGCGTTCCCAAGCAACTCCATGCCAGGAGCTTCGTAAACGCCGCGGCTTTTGATGCCCACGAAACGGTTTTCAACAAGATGGGAGCAAATTCCCACCCCGTGTTTGCCACCAATCGCGTTGGCTTGCTGAATGGCCTGGAATGCGGTTGTTGGTTTGCCGTTGATCGCGCTGGGGCGGCCTTTATCGAAGCGGATCGTTACGGTTTCGGGCTCGTTTGGGGCATCCTTCGGAAGAACACCCATTCCCGGCGTGACGAACCACGGCGATGTGCTGAGGTGTTCGAGCTTCCCGGCCTCGTGGGTGAGTCCGAGGAGGTTGGCATCCGTGCTATACGGTGAATCCTTGCTGGCCTTGATCGGCAGCTTGTGCGAGTTGCAGTAGTCGATCATCTCGGATCGACCGCGGAACCGCTTGAGGAAGGCATCGTCCCGCCACGGTGCATAGACCGCGAACTCCGGAGCCAGCATATTGGTGCAAAGCTGGAACCGAACCTGATCGTTGCCGCGCCCTGTGGCTCCGTGGGACAGAACCTTGATGCCGCGTTTTCGCATTTCGGGGATCGTTCCGGCAACAATGACGTGGCGGCCAATGCCGGTAGTGTTCCAGTAAGCCCCTTCGTATTTGGCCTGGAACTGGATCACCTCGACACCGGACTCGGCGATCATATCGTGAAGCGGAATCGCTATATAATCGGCCGCTCCACAGGCCCGCATCCGTCTTTCGATTTCCCCAAAGTCGGTTTCGTCCGGCTGGGCGATATCGGCGGTGAAGCAAACGACCTTCACTCCATGCTCGGTGAGCCATTTGGTGATGGTGCAGGAGTCCAGCCCGCCGGACGCGGCAAAGGCGACGGACTGACCCTTCAGATCGGCAACGGTGGTCATCTCAGTTCTCCTCAGTGTCCTGTTGTCCGGTAGGTTATTGAAACAATCGCGGATGCACACTCGACCCACCCTACGAGACTGCTTCCCCCACCTTCAGCAGCACGTACTCCAGCAGCCACCCGAGAAGGTTGAGCCCAACATCCCGCACGTCACGCCCCGGATCGAACTCGGACACCGAGAACCCCACCACCTTTTCCGACCACGCCGCATTGAGCAGTTTCAGCATCACGGCTGGGAGCAACCCGAAAGGTAGCGGTTGTTGCACGGCCGGCATTGCGGCTGGATCGAGAGCATCGCAATCCAGGTCGATCCACACGCGCTTTGCTCCCGCAACTTTCGCCTGGAGTTCTACTGCCACCCGATCGGAGTCGAGCGCAATCTCCTCCGCCGAATAGACGCCCTCGAAGGTCTCGGCAATTTCGTTGTGGGTCAGGAACAGGTCGCGGTGCCCCACATTCACGAGACGCGGTCGTGGGGTATCGAAGTGCTTGAGAAAGTTGCCGTGCGAGAGTTCGGCAGTGGTGTCGTGGAAGGCATAGATATCGAGATGGGCATCGAACTGGATCACCAAAGTTTCGCTGCCGAGTTCTTCGAGTACGGGGAGAACGCTGAGATGGTTTCCTCCCAGCCAGATCAGGAATTGCTTGGCCTTCAAGGCTTGCCGGGCTGCGTGCCTGCCAGTTTTGCGCCAATCCTTCAACTGCGCCATCGTCTCGAAGGCAAACTCGTGTACCTCGACATTTCCGCGCAGGCAATCGGCACGACACGGGCGGCTTTCCTCCTCGGTGTCATCGAGAATCTCTCGAACGGCATCACCCAGGAGTTGCGCACCAGCGCCTGTACCCGCGCTACCAAACTGATCGAACGGAAAAACAGTTACGTTGCTGGACATACGAAGTAACCCCCAATCGGCACTTTATAGGAGGGTGATGACCCGATAAGGTTACTCCAGGCTCGATTTTCAATGCTTCTCGTTGGACACGGCAGGCTTCCAGGGGTTCGCTGTCGCTCCACCCCTGGAAAACTTCACCTACATCCGGCACCCGATGTCTCCTCTATTCCTCGCTTCAACAGCCATTGTGACGGGTGATGTGACCTGCGGCCCCGGTGTGAATATCTGGTTCAGCGCAGTCATCCGCGGCGATGTTGCTCCCATCACCCTTGGTGAGACTGTGAACCTTCAGGATGGAGTGATCGTTCACTGCGATTACGGTTTTCCAAACGCGATCGAGCCTGGAGTGGTGGTCGGGCACGCAGCGGTGTTGCATGGCATCCGGGTCGGAGCGGATACACTCGTCGGAATCGGAGCGAAGCTACTCAGTGGGACCGACATTGGCGAGGAGTGTCTGATCGCGGCGGGGGCTGTGGTGCCGCCAGGGATGAAGGTACCGCCGCGGTCGGTGGTAATGGGGTTACCGGGAAAAGTTGTTCGCGCAGCGACCGCCGATGAGATCGCCCGTACCCGGACGATCAACGAGCGCTACCGGGAACTCGCTCGCCGCTATGCCACTGGGGAGTTCGCAACGATGAAGCCACTGGCGTAAGGCGAGCGGCAGGAAGAAGCATACCTGTAGGACGGCCTGGGAAGGCCGTCCTACAGCGAAACGTCGCATCGCGTACCCCCCTACGGTCGCTTCGGCGGCGGTGGGATCTTCGGTGGGTCCTCCGTCCTCGGGCCGAACCGGTTGTACGGCACCTCGTTGATCCAATGGAACCCTCGGCTCGATAGCAGGAACTTATCCTTTCCATAGTGACGCAGACGGACCTTGACTTGTTTCGGACCTGCGCTCCCATCCGCGAGGAACTCACCCTCCAACACAATCACCCCCGGTTCTGGCTCTGTGTACCGGAGTACACGCACCACTGGCGGCTCCCCGCTCTGCGGCGATCCACCGGGTTTGGACAGGCTGATCGTCTTCTGTTCCGGATCGACCATGACCTCGGAGACCAAGACCGGTTTCCCCAACATATTCGTGATCCCAACACTGGACTTTCCCGGCTGCCCCTTCTGGAAGGTGATCGCCTTGCGGAAAATCACTCGTTGCCAGCGGTCGCTATCCGTCGTCAGTGGCGGGCGAATCTTCCCATCAAGGGTGAACTCTTCCACCTCCCACAAGCCGAACAGCGGCGGCTCCGGAACCAGCCACCCGTAGAGCTTGCTGTTTTCGTGACCTCGGTACAGCGTCACTCCCAGGAAGGTGAGCACCAACAACGTCCGCACGACGAAAAGGGTCCAGTCCAACCACGGTTGGCGGACCAGTGGGGTATACCCCCGCGCGGTCACTGGCTGCCCGAGGATCAACGCCCGAGTCAGCCACGGCAGGTCGGGGGCCATGAGGAACAAGCTCATCAGCACCAAGTGCAAGGAGAATAGTTTTACCGGAACGTCGTAGCAGAAGTTGAGGGCGGCCACATGGACCATCACACCAAAGGTGACCAGGGCTCCGAGTAAGGTGGTCCGGCGGGTACACAGGAGAATCCCAGCGGCCAACTCGCCAGCCCCAGTGAACTATGTGTACCCATCCGATGCCCCCATGAACGTCCAGAGCAGGTGCATGGGCGAGGACTCGCCGAAGGTGTGGAGTAGCGTGTCTGGGCCAGGGTATGAGAACTGGAGCTTGATGACCTTCACTGCTCCATACACGATCATCGTCTGGGCCAGGTAGAAGCGGACGAACACTCGGAGCCAGACGTGCAGGTGCGGATAGCCGAGCCGCGACCGCTGGCGAATGCGCCACCAACTCCAGGCAGCCAGTGTCCAGAGCAGGGTGAAAGCAGCCGAGATCACGGCAAAGGCGAAGATCTGGACGTAGTTCCAGGTCGTATCGCCGCTTCCGAGCGGGCGATATTCGATCTCGACCCCGAACACTTCTCTACCTGTCCACAAAACCAGATCGTCCCAGAACTGCTGGTACGGCTTCGTCAGATACTTGGTAATGGGCGACGGTATGGAACCATCTGGCGCTTCGCCGGTCACAATCTCCTGGATATTGATTAGCAGGGATTGGAGGGTACTGATCGGGAAAGGGAGGATGTAAAGGATCAGGTAAACGAGCATGAACCGGAACGCAAGGCGTTGGGCCAGATTCCAGCCGGGTCCTGTGTAGGCTGGGGCGCGTGAAGGTCTGGGTCCAGGGGCGAAAGCAGGTTTGGGTTCGAGGCTCATGGACGGCTCCGGTCGCGGTATGGTGTGAGACCGGAGAGGCTGGTCAGACCGATACCCCGCGATTATCCTCCCGTCCTGCTGGAAAGCAGGGTGCGGCTGCTCGGGCGGGAGGTAAGATGTCGGCGAGTATACGCGACGCTGGAGCGGTGTTCAATTACTTCCCGAACGAGGCAAGGAGCATCGTAGCGTGAACCTTCAGGATGGGTGATCGTTCAACGAGCGATACCGTGAACTCGCTCGCCGCTACGCGGCTGGGGAGGTGGTGCGAACCGGATAGTTGAGAAGCGTGCCGTGATGTTCTCTACCTTGTCAACTTGAGCAACTCCTTGGCCTCCTTGTAGGCCATCCACAGGACGAGATCATCGATGTTGTTTTTACCGACCAGGGGATTTCTCTCGTCGATGGGAAGAGGCTTCATTTTAGCCACGGCATCCTCGGCAAGTTCTTGACTTTCAGCCTCTTTCACCTGCCGAAACAGGCTCATCGCACGGTAAAATTCCGTGGTAACGGAGACATGGTAGTTATCCTTTGCAAGTCTGGATGCTTCGAGGAGCGCTGCATCGGCGTTCTCGTAATTGCCAGCACGGTACTCAGCCATGCCGAGGGCCATCTCGAAGTGTGCCAGAAATTGACTTTTCTTCCCAAGTTCCACCGCGCGCCGGGCGAGTACGAGCGCTGTCTCCTGGGTCTTGTCGTCCATTGGCCTCAAGCTGCAGATCTTGGCCGCACGCTCTGCCAGTGCAGGGTTATTTGTGTCTTTCAAGTTCCTCAGTGTTCGATTGCAAGTAGCCGCGAGTTCTTTCTCCTGTCCGTACCACGCTTGCAGGACACCGGTGTTGAGGAAATTTGGATCGAGCCCACGATTACCATCTGGATCGGTCTTTGGAGCAACAGCGAATGAATTATCGGACTTCATAAAAAAAACGGCTGGATTGGGATTCGGTGAAACGCCTGGTGGATTGGTACTATTCGCTCGATTGGGTATAGTCGCCTTCGGATCAGGCACGTTATTGTAAGGGGTATTATAAGTCTGAGAAACATGGGGTTTATTCCCGTTGGTCCAAACTGCCACCCTGATGATGCCGAGGGTGCCGGCTACGAGAACACACACAAAGGCCACTACTGGTGGTTTGCCACAGATGAAATCGCCCATGAGGTCGCTCCTCGCTCACGCGAAGCCGGAATGTAAGCTTGGGCTTGAGAATTGAATACTTGTGCGAATCTTACACTTGAGCTGAGTTCTTAGCAATCAATTTCCTGAAAAGTTCGTCATTAAGTGGCAACGTGACGTGAACTTTCGGGATGGAGCGATCGTTCAACGAGTCCGTTGGTTTCAAAATAGCCCAGGCCTTACGACCTGGGCTGTCGGAAGCGGCCCTTCAGGCCGCGATCCGAGCCTGAAAGGCTCGTTCTGTCAGCCCAGGTCGTAAGGCCTGGGTCCACTTATGGTTTTTCTCCATCGCTATTCGGTACTAACACCATCCGCAATCGCTTGAGCGCCCGCAGGTAGCGCATTGAGGCAGCGGCTTCGGTGAGCCCCAAAGCCTTCGCGACTTCTTGGTTCGACAGCGCTTCGTGGTGTCGCATCAGAACGATTTCGCGGTCGTCATCGGCCAGTTGGTCGATGGCCGCGGCCAGCCGACGCTGCAACTCCTGCCGGATCGCCTCGGATGTGGGTGTCCGCTCGGTATCGATTAACTGTGCGACCAGCGACACGCTCGATTCATCGGTCCACGCAGGGCGATTGATCGCCTGTTCGCGGTCCACACTTCGCCGCTGTGCCAGACGGTGTCGTCGGTGCGTGTCGATGATGCGGTCTTGTGCCAGATGCCGGAGCCAGAGGTGAAACGGCATATCCGGCGACTTCAGATAGTCCGTGAGGCGCTGATTGGCTTCTATTAACACATCTTGAACGATATCGGACGCATCGACGCGGCGAGCAATCGCCGGGTCGAGCCGCAGATCGATGACCCGCCGAAGTGGTTCGCGGAACTCACCCAGGAGTTTGTCGATGGCACCGGGATCGCCGTTGCGGGCATCATCGAGCAGACGATCGGTTTCTTCGCGGTTGGGCCACATGGAGAGATTGTAGCCGGAATTAGCGGAAGAAATCAGCCACGGGACACTCGAAGCCAGGCAGTTCGGGGGCGCCAGCCAGCGTGCTGCGGGCATCCAAAGCAATGGGATTGGCCCCGGGCCGATGAATCGTCACCGTCCGAAACAACGGGCTGACCACCCACACCACCTTGACACCACAATCCAGATACTCCTCGACCCGTTCGCCAACCTCTTCCTGCATGTCGTGCGGTGAGAGAACCTCCGCGATCATGACCGGCGGCCCTTCGATCATCGTGGTATCGCGAGAATGGGCATCGGCTTGAGCCGCCGAGACGACAGCCACATCTACCCCAGCCGTAATCGTCGCGGGAGATTGCCTGAGATTGAATCCGGCTTCTCCGCAGACAATTTCGCCGCGGGGTAGCGGTTGGCGATGGAGCCAGTAGATAATATGCCTGTGATTCTGCCCTCGGCGATGCTATGTGACTTGCTGCGTCGGGTCATGTCCGTGTCCCGTTTCTCACGCAACTCGCCACGAATTAACCAGCGTTCAACGCCATCATCTGGCAGAGCGAAAAACTCTTCGGCAGTCATCAATTTCACACTGGATGCCGAACTCATCGGTCGTTCTCCTTTCGCTACCAAATCCTATCCTGTTGCCCGGTTGCTGTCATGGCCATTCAGCCATACAGAACCAGTATGACACAATGGACTCCACCACCAGGCACTCTTGCTTTGATCTTCGACTGCGATGGCACCCTCGCAGACACGATGCCGGCTCACTATCAGGCATGGACCGCCATGCTTGGGAAGTACGGCATCCCGTTTCCCGAACCGCGATTCTACGCTATGGGTGGTATGCCTACTGCTCAGATTATTCGGCTGCTCGCAGCCGATGCCGGTGTGATGGTGACCGATGTGGATGCCATGGTCCGCGAGAAGGAGCAAGGCTTTTTGAAGCACCTTGATGCTGTCGCACTGATCGAGCCTGTCGTTACGATCGCCGCGGCGTACCGTGGGAAGTTACCGATTGCCGTTGCCAGCGGTGGCTACCGGGACACGATTACGCGGACGCTCGATCGGCTCGCAATCCGGACCTGGTTCGATGCGATGGTGACGGCCGAGGACACTCCACGACACAAACCCGAGCCAGACGTGTTTCTGGAAGCCGCCCGCCGCCTCGGTGTCGCAGCCGCGGGGTGTGTGGTTTTTGAAGATACGGATATCGGTCTGGAAGCAGCGCGCCGGGCAGGGATGGTCGAAGTGGATGTCCGACCGTGGCGAAAAATTGCCCTCACCCCCCAACCCCCTCTCCCTGGTGGAGAGGGGGAGTAAACACACTTCTCCTCTCCCTGGTGGAGAGGGGCTTGGTGGCAAGGACTGAAAACTCACGGTCGTCGCATGCTGGCAGCCTCAACGCTATGATTGTCGGGTGGCGGTCCCTTGTCGACCGGAATCATCGGTTGGATCTGGACGTTGTCGAAGAACGCGGTCCCGACACCCGTGAGGGCGATAGTTACCGAAATCTGACCACTCGGAGGCACAACCCGGTACAGATGGAACTGTCGCCATTCCGGCTGGACCATCAACCGCACACCGAGAGGCTCCCCCCCCGCATCATCGTAGAACAGTACTCCATCTGCCGAACCCTCGATTTCTTTGGGAATCCTGATCCAGGCACTCACCCGAACCAGAGTCCCCGGTGGGAGCTGAACCGGTGGGCTGTCTACCGCCAGGAATGTTCGTTCCAGTGGTGCCCGACTTGCCTCCACCGGCTTACCATCCTTGTCGAATTCCTCGGGTCGGCTCACCTTAAGTCGAAGCAGACTCTTTCCCAGGTCCGGAGTTGGTCGCGTATACCCCTCATCCGGAGCGGGGATCGGCCGACCGGGTGCCCAGAGACCCTTCACGGGCTTGGGTGCCTCTCGCGGCTTCACCTTCTCCTCCAGACGTTGCGAACCGATGATTACGGCTTCCATATTGACCCGGTCCAGAGTGCCGGATCGAGCCGACCAACCGGGCAGGGCATCCACTCGGGCACCGGTCTCGGGAATGTGTCCAGGCAGCTCGAACTCGCCTGAGCCAAAGGGAAGGAGATTCTCGCCCGGTCGGCAGTTTTGCAACTCTCGGAACAGTTCCCAGTGCTTCGGCAGGGTGAAGAAGCTTACCGCATAGGGGCTGGCGGTCGGGGTATCGAGAGTAATTGTTGCCTGACGCCAGTAATCCGACATCAGGACGCGGAGCCGCCGGAGAGCCCGGAGAGCCCCGCTGTAGGATTTGCTGTACTGCTCCGCGGCAAAGTTTCGGCGCGCTTCCTCGTGGAATGCGGCTGCCTGAGCAAACAGTTGCTCGGCATCGCGGCTTGGGAAGCCCATTGCCGACAACTTGGTGTATGTGATGGAAACTTTCTCGTACTCCACCGCAGCCATGTCCAGAGCCCACCGTGCTGCAAGTCGTCCATACTTTCGGACATAGTCCTGCCACCACACCACCAATCCCGCCCGATCGTTCGTGAACACAATCGGAGCAACGAGATCGAACTCGGGAATCGTGAGTTCTGTTCCCCCGACGATCTTCTTTGTCTGATTGGCGAGACACTCAATCCCGGCCGGAGTAATTCGCCACGGGTCGGCCCCGTCCGGAACCAGAGGTACGGTGATTTTCAGGGCAAGAACGGACCCCGGGTCCGGCAC
>DASZJS010000406.1:0-12111 GCA_035947935.1 Gemmata sp.
ATCGGTGATTCTTGCGCTCACCCCCCAACCCCCTCTCCCCGGGGAGAGGGGGAGTAGATTTAGCCCCCTCTCCCCGGGGAGAGGGGGTTGGGGGGTGAGGGCGGTGAGTGATCGAGCCGTTCAGGTAGTGAAGTTATGATAAATCAAACTGAACCCCCACAACCGAACGATTCTGAACTCCGGTCGCTCACGCTCCCGGCTCGCCAAGAACCTGGAAAGGGCTACTGGCGGAGTCTGGAAGACCTTGCTGACACGCCGGAGTTTCGTGCGTTCGCGGCGAAGGAATTCCCGGGATTCACAAGCATCTATGAGGGGCTTGGAGAAGCGGAACCGAAGGATGACAACCCCGAGCAAGCCGCGCTCGATCGCCGCAAGTTCCTGGCTCTTTCTGCTGCTGCCCTGGGCCTTGCCGGGCTGGCGGGGTGTCGGAGGCCGGACCTCGAAATCCTGCCGTTCTCAGCAATCCCCGACGACCAGATCGGCCATCTCACGCCCGGCAAGCCGACGTTCTACGCCACCAGTCTTCCCCGGCCCGGCGGTGCGTTTCCCGTGCTGGTCGAGAGCCACGATGGACGGCCCACCAAGGTCGAGGGCAACCCGCAACATCCGGCAAGTCAGGGCTCGACGGATGTATTTGCCCAGGCCACGGTGCTGGACCTCTACAGCCCTGACCGGGTGATGTCCGACAAGTACCCGGGCGTGATGGAGAAGAAATTGCCGCAGCGGTGGGATGACTTCGACCGGATTACCCGCTCACTGACGGACAAGCTGGTGAAAAACGGCGGCGAAGGGTTTTACATCCTTACCGATCAGGTGCCATCACCGGCCCTGCGTGTAATCCGCGAACACATCAAGACCACGTTGCCGAAGGCATCGTGGCATACCTATGAGCCAGTGGATACTTCGGAGGCGTTGAAGGGAGCTGAAATCGCCTTCGGGACGAAGATGGTGGCGAAGTATAACTTTGCGGCCATCGCCCGCCTTCTCGCGCTCGATTGCGATTTCCTCGGCTGCGACCCCGATCAGGTCGCGAATAGCCGGACATTTGTTAAGCACGGGGTGATCGTTGGCGACCGGATGATTTTGAATCGCCTGTACGTCGTCGAATCAACGTACACCGTCACTGGCACAATGGCCGACCACCGGCTTCGGCTCGCGGCGAGCCAGGTTGGCGGATACCTGATCGCGGTTGCGAAAGAACTGAAGGCGAATCACAGCGGCAAGCTCAAGAAGGTCAGCGCGATCCCGGCCAACCTGCCTGATCCTGATACCACCTGTCCGGAGAAGTGGATCAAGGCGGTTGCGAAAGACCTTGCCGAACACGCGGGCAAGAGCATTATCATCGTCGGGTATCGACAACCGGCGTGGGTTCACGCCCTGGCCCATGCCGTTAACGATTCGCTCGGGGCTTATCTTCCCGAAGAGAAGGATAAGAACGGAAAGATAACGAAAGCCGCGTTGGTGGAGTTCACGCCAGCACCGCCCGAAGTTCTGGAGAAAGGTCTCGGCGAACTGACGGCAGACATGGCTGCGGGCGAGGTGAATACCCTCCTTATCATCGGTGGGAACCCGGTCTTCAATGCTCCCGCCGACATCGCCTTCCGGAAAGAGCTTCAGAAAGTCGCCACCAAGATTCGGCTCGGGCTGTTCTACGATCACACGTCCGAGGAATGCGACTGGCACTTGCCGCTGTGCCATGCTCTTGAAAGCTGGGGCGATGCCGAGGCCAGCGATGGCACGCTTTGTTGTGTGCAACCACTGATTGCTCCACTGAACGGAGGCAAGACAGCGGGTGCCACCGACATTGAAGTCCCGCCGCGCGGCGGACGAACTGCCCTCGAAATCCTTGCCTTGCTCACTCAACTTCCGAATCCCGATGACAGCAAGGCGGTCGGGTCGTTCTTCGCGGCACAGAAGGCCGCGTATGCGATCGTTCGCAAAGTCTTCAGCGACCGGTCGGGCATTCCAGCCGCGGATAAGACATTCGACATCGAATTCAACCGCTACAAGCAACTCGGCTTCCTCCCGGCAGACAGGGACAAGGGAGGACGCAAATCGCTTCCGACAGTCGCCATCGATTCAGCAAAGATAACTGCGGCGATCAATGCAGCGAGCATGTCCGCGGCTCCAACAAAGGATGCTCTGGAAGTCACCTTCCACCCCGATTACTCGGTTTACGATGGCCGCTTTGCGATGAATCCCTGGCTTCAGGAGTTGCCTGACCCGATCACAAAACTGGTGTGGGATAACGCCGCGGTCATTAGCCCGCTGACAGCGAATACGTTCAAACTGGCGCAAGGTGATCGAGTCAAACTTACGGTGAATGGAGCAACGCTCGACATTCCCGTGTTCCTTCTCCCCGGGCAGGCCGATTTCTCGATCGCATTGGCATTCGGTCAGTTCGGGGAAATGCGGATTGCTCATGTACCCAACGGCGGCGGGTTTGATGTCTACCCGGGTCGCACATCCAGCGCGCTTTACACGGCAACCAACGTCAAACTTGAAAAAACAGGTCGGCAAGCCGATCTCGTCGCGACCCAGGAACACGGCGTTATTCCGGAGGGACGGGAGATTGTTGTCGATCTCACGTATGAGCAATTGGACAAGAAGGTTCACGAGCAATTTCTAAATGGACATACCCATACATTTCCAAATAAAGATGGGGCTCACGATCAGGAAATCCCCATGATCGGCATCCCGCCCGATGGGCATTTGACCGAGGAGGATTTCAAGAAGGGGTTTCAGGGTGCCTACGGGAACAAGCAACAGCTACCGGCCCCAGTTCGCGAAAAGCAGGAACGGTTTCCGCTCGATCTCGCACGGCCGGAATTGCTCGACAGCCAGTTCCAGTGGGGCATGGTGATCGATCTCTCGGCTTGCACCGGCTGCTCGGCATGTACGATTGCCTGCCAGGCGGAAAACAACATCCCCGTGGTGGGTAAGACCGAGGTGAAGCGGAACCGCGAGATGCACTGGATTCGCGTGGATCGCTATTTCACCACGTTCACGGGGGGAACGACCGAAGACCCCCAGATCGTGACGCAGCCGGTGGCGTGCGTTCACTGCGAGCAGGCACCGTGCGAACAGGTTTGCCCGGTGAACGCGGCGGTCCATAGCCCGGAAGGGTTGAACCTCCAGGTTTATAACCGCTGCATCGGCACGCGCTACTGCTCGAACGCCTGTCCGTACAAAGTGCGGCGATTCAACTGGTTCGACTTCAACAAGCGGCGAATCGACCAACTCCGGGTTCCGACTCCATTCGCGGAGGGCGGAGCCTCTCTTGAACACAATCTGACGCCCGAAACGCTCAAGATGCAAAAGAACCCGGACGTTACCGTCCGGATGCGTGGGGTTATGGAGAAATGTACGTACTGCGTGCAACGGCTGGAGCGAGGGAAATACGGAGCCAAGATCGCTGCGGCGGAGGTGGCGCAGGGTCGGCGGACAATCGCGATTGATGGCGGATTCCGGGCCGAAGGTGGAACGATTTCCGCTTACAAGAAACCTCAAAATCCAAAGGCTGCGGGGTACGATCTGGATAAGCAAGGCCGGGTGATTGTCCCGGATGGACTGATCGTGACTGCTTGCCAGAGCGCATGCCCAACCAAGGCCATCACTTTCGGTAACACCCTCGATCCTCACAGCCAAGTGTCTATCCTCAAGAAAATTGCTGCTGGCGAATACCTGCTGCTCGGTGAATTGAACACGAAGCCGCGGACGAGTTATCTGCCGCGGTTCAGGAATGTGAATCCGGAGATGGCTTGATTTGTAGGGTGGGTCGAGGCTTTGCGAGGCCCACCAAAATCAGCAATACGGAAGAATGGTGGGCCTCGACGTGCTGCGCACGGCTCGACCCACCCTACAAGACCCAACGGAGATTTTGCAGCGTGAGCGCAGAGGGCCACGACACCCACGATCACGATCACGGTCACGGGCCAAAGTTCCCGGAACCGCTACCGCGTATCCCGCTGGTGTGGGGGCCGGGCACTTACGAATCGTTGTCCGAGCAGATCAGTGAGATTACCGAGAAGCCGCAGCCGGGGTGGTGGTGGCCTGCCTTCCTGATCTCCGCTGCCCTGCTTACCGGTGGTGTGTTAGCCGCGACTTATCTCATTTCCACCGGGGTGGGAGTGTGGGGGTCGAACATCCCGGTGGCGTGGGCGTTCGATATCACCAACTTCGTGTTCTGGATCGGCATCGGGCACGCCGGGACACTCATCTCGGCGATCCTGTTCCTGTTCCGGCAGAAGTGGCGGACGAGCATCAATCGCTTTTCCGAAGCAATGACCATCTTCGCCGTGATCTGTGCGGGTGTATACCCCGGCATCCACGTTGGCCGCTTCTGGTATGCGTGGTTCATGTTCCCGCTGCCGAACCCGAATCACATTTTCCAGAACTTCCGATCCGCGCTGTTGTGGGATCTCTTTGCCGTCTCGACTTACTTCACGATCTCGCTGATCTTCTGGTACATCGGGCTCATTCCGGACCTCGGCACACTCCGCGACCGGGCGAAGAGTCGCATGCGACGAGTGATCTTCGGATTCCTGTCGCTCGGCTGGCGGGGCAGCACGCGACACTGGCGGCACTATGAGGTCGCGTATCTCATGCTGGCGGGGTTGAGTACGCCGCTGGTGCTTTCGGTTCACTCGGTCGTGTCGTTCGACTTCGCCACATCGGTGATCCCGGGCTGGCACACAACGATCTTCCCGCCGTACTTCGTTGCCGGTGCGATCTTCGGTGGTTTCGCGATGGTGCTTCAGTGCATGATCCCCGCGCGCGCCGCCTTCAATCTCCAGAATGTGGTGACGATCAAGCACATCGATGTGATGTGCAAGTTCATCATGGCGACTGGCACACTGGTCGGTTACGCCTACTGCATGGAGTTGTTCATCGCCTGGTTCTCGGGCAATCCCTATGAATGGCAGACGTTCAAGAACCGTGCATTCGATGGCGATTACGCCTGGGCCTACTGGGTGATGATGTCCTGCAACCTGTTCATTCCGCAGGTGTTTTGGATTCGGTGGTGTCGGCAGACGCCGTGGTTCGTTCTGCTCATCGTGACGTTCGTGAATGTCGGGATGTGGTACGAGCGGTTCGTTATCATCGTGCAATCGCTGCACCACGACTTCCTGCCGGGAAGCTGGGGGCAGTTCTACCCAACGTGGGTGGATTGGCTCCAGATGATCGGGGACTTCGGGCTGTTCTTCACCCTCACGCTCTTGTTCATCCGGCTGCTGCCGATGATCGCAATTGCCGAGGTGAAGGGCGTTCTCCCGCTGTCCAATCCGCACTACAATTTTGTCCCCGATGTGGAGTATTTGAAGAACGAGGGGACATATCCTACTGAAGACCACGCGATGGCAGCGGCATTCGGCCCGCCCGCACGGCCAGCGACCGAGGTGAAACCCAGTCCCGAGCCGGTACCGGCATTCATACCCTCGCCGGGCGGGAACGGGAAACCGTGGGGGGCAGTGGCCGAGTTTGCCAACGGCTCGCAACTTCTGGAAGCAGCAAAGAAAACCATCGCTGCGGGTTACAAGCATGTGGATGCGTGGACGCCGTTCTACGTCCACGGGATGAAAGAAGCGATTGGCCGCACGCGCAGTCGGCTGCCTCTCTTCACCCTTGCAGGCGCGTTGACGGGACTGGCGACCGCCGCCACGCTTCAGTTCTACCTGATGACCTACTATTACCCGACAATCGTGGGCGGGAAGGAATACCGATCGTGGGAAGCGTTCACGCCGATCTTCTTCGAGCTGACTGTCCTACTGGCCGGGTTCTTCACGCTGTTCAGCCTGATCGGACTGTGTAACTTGCCGCGATACTTCCACCCACTCGATAGCCACCCGACGTTTAACCGTTCCACGCAAGGCGGATTCTTCCTGACGATTGAAGCGAAGGATGCCAAATTCGACCCGGATCAGACGCGGGCGTTCCTGGAATCGCTCGGGGGCAAGCATGTAGCGGTGGTGGAGGGGTGAAGCCCTCACCCCCAACCCCTCTCCCTGGGGGAGAGGGGAGTAATTTTCGCCCCTCCCCCCCAGGGAGAGGGGTTGGGGGTGAGGGCAGATCAGGGCGGAGTGATATGCGATGTACATGATCGATGCCAACGCGTTCATGAATGCGGTAATCGCCCTGATCCTGGGTACCGGCGCGCTGTTGCTCGGCATCACGCTTGCGTATGCAGTTTTCACCGGCAAGAAGGGTGGGCCGGTGCTGTCTTACCTCTACATGCTCACCGGGTTGTTCGGTGCGTTTGCCGTGGTGGTGTGCGTTCTCGGATTCCGCGGCCAGAAGAGCGACAACCGCCCGTGGCACTTCTTCCTCGACATGAAGTATCAACCCAAGTACACCTCGCAGGGTCAGAGCCGGTTCTTCGCTGATGGTCGAAGCAATCGCCTCCCGCCCGAGAACACCATTCCCTTCGATGGCACCGACTACTTTGCCGATGCCGGGTATCACGACAGCCCGAACCCCGACTTCCTGAAGGCCGACAAGCGGTATTACTTCGGCATTGCCGATCCGGATGCGAAGACTACGGACAAAGACGGCGTCGAGTTGCTGAACAAGCCTGTATGGAAAGATGGGAAGCTGGTTGGGGAAGGATACTACGCCAACCACATCCCCGAACGGGCCATCACCGCGGCTGGTGGGTGGGAGCCGCTTATCAAGCGGGGACAGCAGCAGTTCAACATCCACTGTGCCGTGTGCCACGGGGCCAGCGGTCGCGGCGGTGGCGGCGATGTTGCTTTCGGAATCGTTGGTGCTTATGGACTCAGCATTGCCCCCTCAAACCAACTCGTTCCCGATATCCAGGCCCAACCAGATGGGCAACTGTTCAACACCATCAGCAACGGTGTGCGAACCATGCCAGCTTACGGTCATCAGGTGAAAATCCAGGATCGCTGGGCCATCGTTGCCTACATCCGGGTGTTGCAATACGCGGCAGGTAATCCAGCAATTGAGAAGAAATAACTCGGTCACTAGAGCCGCGCACGAAGTAAGCGGATTACAAGCTCCGAAGAAAAGAAGACGACAAACCGATGAGCGTTGCGACTCTCACAAACGGCAGCGGCGATCCATCGCCGCTCACTTATCCGGACGGGTTGCCGGACAGCGTTGCGCCTCTTGGGGAGAAGGCCGCGGGGTGGTTTCGCAACCTGTTGCTCATCGTCGGAGTTTCCGGGCTTGGTCTCATTATCGGTGTGTTCGCGAACCCGAAGCAGTTCTTTCACTCCTACCTGTTCGGCTACGTATTCGTCCTCGATATCGCCCTCGGTGCTTTGTTCTGGACGCTGATTCACCACGTTTCCGATGCGGGGTGGTCGGTGGGGCTGCGGCGAATCTTCGAGAACATGAACCGGGCACTCATTCCGCTGGCAGTGCTATTTGTGCCCATCCTGATCGGAACATTCACGGGTAACTTGTACGTCTGGTACGGGTTCATTCACGGGCCGGAACCGACCGAGGAACACCTGAATCATCTGTGGCACATCAAACATCTGTATTTCAGTACGCCGTTTCTCTTGTTGCGGCTTGGTCTCTACTTCGGCGTCTGGATTGCTTACTCGGTCGCCATGCGAAACTGGTCCACCGCTCAAGATGCTATCGGGGGCAACATACTCACGCGCAAGATGCAGTGGTGGGCACCATCCGGAATTGCTCTGCTCGGACTCACGACCACGTTTTTCGCGTTCGACATCATTATGAGTTTGCAATACACATGGTTCAGCACCATCTTCGGAGTCTACTTTTGGGCCGGGGGAATCCGCGGTTCTCTGGCGACATGCGTGTTGATCGTGCTTACTCTCCGAACATCCGGTTATCTTCGCAACACGATCACGATGGAACATCTTCACGATGTCGCCAAGCTCATGTTCGGCTTCACAGTCTTCTGGACATATATCGCTTTCGCTCAGTATTTTCTGATCTGGTACGGGAACATGCCCGAGGAGACGCAGTTCTATCTGCTTCGCCGCAACGGCGGCTGGTATACGATGTCTGTTCTTCTGCCGATTCTCTACTTCGTGGTTCCGTTCTTCATGTTGCTGCCGCGATCGCACAAGCGGAACCCGGTGTGGCTGGCGATCATCGCTGCGTGGGTGCTGGTGATGCACGCCTACGACCTCTACTGGCAGATCATGCCGACCTTCCATCAGGACACCATCCATTTCCATTGGCTGGATGTCGGTGTGCCGGTCTGGATGTTCGGGGTTCTGGTACTTTCAACAGTGTGGGGATTCCAGAGACTCCCGCTCATACCGATCCGAGATGCCCGGTTGAATGAAAGTATTGGGTATGAGAATGAAACCCCGTGACGGTTGGTTTTCGCCCTCACCCCCAACCCCTCTCCCCGGGGAGAGGGGTTGGGGGTGAGGGCGAAAACAATCCACAGCCCAAAGAGATACCATGACCGACACCACGCAAACGCCCACTGATCCAGAACCCAAGGGATTTCCGTTCATCACGGTACTCGCGACATTGATCACCCTGTTCGCGTTTCTAGGGTTGATGGTGTTGGCCTACAACTCACCGAACTATCTTGGAGACACCAAGGTTGAGCCGAAGATCGATCCGGCTACCAAGTTGGATGAGGTTCGGGGGAGGAATCAGGCGGTACTCGATGCCAGTCCGGGCAGTGGAGGAAAAATGTCCGTATCGGAAGCGACAGCCCGGCTGCTCGGCACACTCAAGAGTAAGAAGGACACGCTTCCGTTCCCAATGCCGGAACCACCCGCTCCGCCAATGCCGGAACCGAAGAAGTGATCCGGTCTTGTAGGATGGGTCGAGCATGATAAATCAAACAGAATATCGTCACACTATAGTAGTATATCTATTAGATTATAATGATAATGTAATTGATTAGGTCGTAAAAATGGCCGATTCTGCCAAACGAAGCCAAACTCACATTTCTACATGGAAGTCCTTATTTGGATTGCGTTTGTGAGATGAATAAATTATTAAAGTTGGCCCAAAACAACGGGTTTTTTCGAGGTGCTTTTTTGACTGCTTTTGAGTTCAAACCGACACGCGACAACGCGGGCTGGAAGCAACAGGAGATGTATCGTGAGCGCCGTTGATCTCGCCATCCTCGCCACGGTGGTTGGTTCGGTTGTGTTGTTCGGTGGGGCAACCGTGCTGGCCCTTGGGTGGGCGTTCCGCGATGGCCAGTTCGATAATTTTCAGCAAGGCGCACTGTCGATCTTCGGGCCGGACGAGCCGGTCGGCGAAATGACCGATGCGTTCCCCGATGCAATGTCGCAAGACTCAAGCGACCAGCCAGAGGCGAAGTGAGATGGGTGCCAACACCGCGTTATTACCAAATGCCCGTCTCCGGTCGGCCGCCGAACGCGCTGCAATCGATGCCTCGTGTCGTGGGCCGGTGCTGTTCTTCGCATCGAGCGCGGTCTTCTGGCTTCTCGTTGGGACGCTGTTGGCGATCATCGCATCGGCCAAGCTCCACAGCCCCTACTTTCTGACCGGCAGCGCGGAACTCACCTTTGGCCGCGTCCGGATGGCGCACCTTCAAGCGGTCGGGATAGGCTGGGCATCGCTGGCAACCGTGACTGCGTGCCTGTGGCTGATGTGTCGGCTCTCCCGGGCCGAGCTGGTCTATCCGAAGTTGCTGTACTTCGCCGGGACGATCTGGAACTTTGGGGTGCTGATCGATGTCCTGGGCATTCTGTGCGGCGATGCCCAGTCCGTGGAATGGCTGGATGCTCCGAAATACGCCCCACCATTTTTTGTCGCGGGGTTGGGGCTTGTGTCGGCGTGGACGGTGGCCGTGTTCCGTCGTCGCCGGGAGCCACACGTCTACGTCACCCAGTGGTACGTCCTGGCAGCGGTGTTCTGGTTCCCCTGGCTCTATCTGGTCGCGGTGTTCATGATCTTCTGGAGCCCGGCCACTGGTGTTGTCCAGCCCATCGTCAACTGGTGGTTCGGGCACAACACCCTGGGCCTGTGGTTCACTCCGGTTGCAGTGGGGACTGCTTACTACATCATTCCCAAAATCATCGGTCGCCCGATCCACAGTTACTATCTGAGCATCATGGGATTCTGGGCGCTGGCTCTCTTTTATGCCTGGGCGGGGATGCACCACCTGATCGGAGGGCCAATTCCCGCGTGGCTGGCCACTGCCAGCACGGTCGGCAGCATGATGATGTTTATTCCCGTCATCGCGGTGGCTATCAACCACCATATGACCATGCTGGGCCACTTCCACCGGTTGAAATACAGCCCTGCCTTGCGGTTCACGGTGTTCGGGGCAATTGCTTATACGTGGGTCAGCTTTCAGGGATCGATCGAAGCACTCAAGGACTTCAGCGAAGTCTCCCACTTCACTCACTACACGGTTGCGCATGCCCATCTCGGAGCCTATGGCTTCGTCACCATGATTTTTTTCGGTCTCTATTACTACATGATTCCGCGTCTAACTGGGCGGGAATGGGCCAGCAGCACCCTGATCCGCATTCACTTCTGGTGCGCCAGTGTCGGGATCACAACCTACTTCGTCAGTTTGTCGATCGGTGGGTGGTGGCAGGGCCGGATGTTGAATAACCCGAACGTCCCGTTCGCGAATATCATCCAGTATTTGCAGCCGTATCTGATGATCCGGACCCTGGCTGGCATTGGAATGGGAATCGGGCATCTGGCGTTTGTCACTCTGTTCATCATGAATCTGGCAGGATGGGGACGAGCGAGAAGCGGTGGGCCAACCTACTTCGTTGAGCCGGAGGAAGTCACCACGGTTCCAACGCCGCTGCAAGCTCAGACGCCGGAAGTAGCGCTCCCTGCCACGGCAGCTTCGGTATAATAGCGGGGTTTGGGGAAACTGTATCGATTCCACCGGGAGACGGAAAATGTCAAGGAAGTACTCGATGTTCGCTGAGGTCGGGCTGGCAATCCTGGCGCTCTCGTTCGGAATGTGTCTGGCGGCGGACCCTCCTCCCGCCAACTTGCCGCTTCTTCCTCCGCCCGAAAAGGCTCCGGAACCTACCCCCATCACGCCCGCCACACTCGTTCCTGTCGAGTTCAGGATCGCCATTGAGGATCTCGAAAAGCAAATGCTCCGGTCGCTCGTGCAGAAGATCGATCCCAAAGCCGAGCCCGTGCTGCCGATTGTGGTGAAGGGCAACGAACGCGAGTTCGCGCTGGGTGCTGAGGCCGGACCACCAGAAGTGCCGAAGCCCATCGCCGAAGCGGGTCGAGAGAATGCGCAGGAGATGCCAGCGAACCGTCCGCAGCTTATACCCCGCCAACCGGGCGCTTTCCCCAGGCTCGATCGACTGGCGGCACGGCCACTGGTTGCGGGGATGGTGGGCCGAATCCTGGGAACCGTCGATCTCACGTACCGCATCGAAATCCGGTCTTTCAAGTTGTCGATCGCTGGCAACATCATGACGTGTGAGGTGGGTGGTGGGTTCCACTGCGAGGGGAAGGCTACCGCACAGGGACCGGTGGCCACACCGCCGAACGTGCGCGATGTCGGGATCAAGATGACCGTGACGAAGAACCTGGAATGGAACGAGAACGGGAAACTTGAGTTGAAGGAGGGCACGAGCAAGGTGTGGATCGACCCGGATGCCCCGCTGGTCGGCTTCCCGCGCCTGGACATCGAACGAGTCGTGCGATTGAACGGGCTGCTCGTACTGATGGGCGGAACGCTGGACCGCGAGTTGATGAAACGCCTATCGACAGAGAACCTCCCGGACCTCGCTGTCATCGTACCGACGATGAAACTCAAGATGCCATTCCTGGCGGTGTCGGAACTCACGGCATACACGATCCGCGGTGATGAGAAGCATGTGTACTTCCCGTTCGTAGTCGGGCTAATCCCAGCTAACAAGAAGACGACCGATACGGTGAAAATTATCACAAAGTCTGGCCCGGCTCCTGAGGCGAAAGTGAAGGGAAAGATCACGTTCGGCAAGGACGGCAAGCCGGAAGTGAAACTCGATCCGGCACGTTGAACGAGAGTGGAGAGGGGAATGGCCGCAAGAAGAAGAAGAGGAATGGCCGCAAAAAAGCACAAAAAGCACAAAAGGAAAACCGGAAATCAACGGTGAGTTTTTACCTTGTTGATTTGTCCAAATTGTCTCGTTCTTTTTTGTG